>NZ_JBEGCI010000008.1:0-198783 GCF_040196315.1 Halomonas pelophila | reverse complement strand
CCTCCAGCAGGCGATAGAGGAGCACCTCGACCAACACGATCATCTGAAGCGTGACCGTCGGTTACTGGCCAGCATCCCCGGGATCGGTCCCTTGCTGTCCACTCGGCTGGTGGCTGCCCTGCGTAGTAGGGCGTTCAAGAGCGCTCGGCAGGCAGCAGCCTTCGTAGGCCTGGTGCCCATGCACCACGCTTCAGGCCACTCGGTCGAGAAGAAACCGCGCCTCACGAAGATGGGTAGCGCCAAACTGCGGCAGCAGCTCTACATGGGGGCTGTGGTGGCCCTACGGCACAACCCGGACATTGAAGTGCAGTACGCGAGATTACGCAGAGCGGGCAAGCCGACGATGACAGCCTTGGGGGCCGCTATGCGCAAATTGGTACATATTGCTTTCGGCGTCTTGAAGTCACAAACCGAATATCGGCCACAACCAACTCAATGAGGTTTGCGGCAGGTCAGGAGAGACGGTATCTCCTCGTCGACTTGCCTTCGCTCTTTCTCCGTTGACGGTATTTCATGCCGAATTGCCTTGTGGGGCGCCTCTCAGGCAAGCTCAGGGCCGAAACGTCCGTGTCGACAGCAGCGAGGGCCCATGGCCAAGGCAGAACACCCCAGCGAGCAGGAAGGCGGCGCCATCCGCCGGCGCAACGAGCAGGCGATCCTGGCGGCCGCGGAGCGGGTCTTCGCCCGGCACGGCTATCGGGGGGCGAGCCTTCAGGCGATCGCCGAGGAGGCGGGCCTGCCGAAGTCCAATGTCCTCTACTACATGGGCAGCAAGCGCGAGCTCTACGTTCGCCTGCTCGAGCGGATGATGGAGCGCTGGAACGTGATGCTCGATGATATCTCCGCGGAGGACGACCCGGCCGAGGTGCTCTCCGCCTTCATCCGCTCCAAGATGCAGATGTCGCGCCGTCACCCCGAGGGCTCGCGGCTCTTCGCCAGCGAGATCCTCGGCGGGGCGCCCTTTCTGCAGGAGTATCTGAGCGGCGAGCTGCGCGACTGGGTGCAGAGCCGCGCCGCGGTGTTTCGCGAGTGGGCCGACCGGGGCCTGATGGACCCGGTCGACCCGGTCTGGCTGATCTTCCTGATCTGGTCCTCGACCCAGCACTACGCCGACTTCGAGGCCCAGGTGCTGGGCATCACCGGCCGTGAGGCGCTCGACGACGACGACCTCGAGCACATCACTGACTTCCTGACTCGGGTGGTGATCAAGGGCTGCGGGGTGAAGCACCCCGCGGCCCGCGGCGAGGAGCCGGTGCCCCTCACTGGGCGGTGAGCAGCATCAGCACCGAGAGCGCCGCGGAGACCCACATCGCCGGCTTGATCTCGCCGATGCGTCCGGTCAGGGCCTTGATCAACACGAAGCTCATGAAGCCGAAGGCGATGCCGAGGGTGATCGAGTAGGTCAGCGGCATCAGGATGATGGCCAGGAAGGCCGGCAGGGCCTGATCGAAGTGGGCCCAGTCGATCTTGGCGATGGGCGCCATCATGAACAGCCCCACCAGCACCAGGGCCGGGGCGGTGGCGACGCCGGGCACCAGCGACAGCAGCGGTGACAGGAACAGGAAGGGCAGGAAGAGCAGGGCGATGACCACGGCCACCAGGCCCGTGCGTCCGCCCTGGGCCACGCCCGCGCCGGATTCGATGAAGGTCTGGGCGGCGCTGGTGCCGAGCGGCGCGGCGATCATCGAGGCGAAGGCATCCACCGTCATCGAACGCTTGAGGTTGCGTGGGTTGCCGTCCTTGTCCTTCAGATCCGCCGACTCCGACAGCGCCATGAAGCAGGAGAGCGCATCGAAGAAGTTGGTGAACAGCATCACGAAGATGAACGGCAGATAGGCCACCTTCAGGGCGCCTAGGATGTCGACCTGCATCACGGCGCCGAAGTCGGGCCAGGCGGCCAGGCCGTTCCAGGCCACCATCACCTCGTCGCCCCACAGCCGGCCCATGGGCGCGGCCATCAGCGTGGTCAGGGCGATGCCCATGATCAGGGCGCCGTTGAAGCGCAGGATCACGAACACCCCGGTGGCCACGAGGCCGAGGAAGAAGGTCGCGAGGCTCGCGTCCATGTGGCCCAGGGTGACCAGGGTGGCGTCGCTGCCGACGATGAAACCGGCGTTCTGCAGGCCGATGAAGGTGATGAAGAGCCCGATGCCGCAGGTGATGGCGTAGCGTAGCGACAGCGGGATGGCCTCGATGATCGCGCGGCGCACGTTGAACATCGCCAGCACGGCGAACATCACCCCGGACCAGAAGACGCAGCCCAGCGCCACCTGCCAGGTCAGGCCGGCGCCCAGCACCAGGGTGTAGGTGAAGAGCGCGTTCATGCCCATGCCCGGCGCCACCAGGATGGGATTACGGGCATAGAGCCCCATGGCCAGGCTGCTCATGAAACTGATCAGTACCGTGGCCGACAGCGCCGCGGTGAAGGGGATGCCGGCGTCCGAGAGCACGGCCGGGTTGACGACGATGATGTACATGCCGGCCAGGAAGGTGGCGATCCCGGCCAGGATCTCGGTCTTCAGCGTCGAGCCGCGGCGGCTGACGCCAAACCAGCGGTCGAGCAGCGGTAGCCCGTCGCTTGGGGATGAGGGCGCGTGAGGGCGCCCATCGGCGCGGGTGGTGGAGGTCTGTGGCATACCGAAACCTATTGTTGTTGTGGTCGGGGGCTTGTAGCTTACAATTCCTGACCTATCGGTCAGGTTGCGAGGATCCAGACTAGTGCCGGATAAGCTCGCCGGCAAGCCGGCCACACGAATCGACTTTCAACGACGCTCGCCCCCGCGTGAGGCCAGAGACCCCGGGGCCTGGGCGAACGAACAGACCAACGTGAACGAACCAACCAGAGTGAATGCATGACGCGCGTTGACGACCCTTCCCTAGCCGCCCTTCCCATCGACGCGCGGCTGGATGAGATCCGGGCTGCCCTGGCCGCCCAGTCGCGGGCGCTGCTGGTCGCCGATCCCGGCGCCGGCAAGACTACCCGGGTGCCGCTGGCGCTGCTGGACGCCGACTGGTGTCGTGGCGGCCGGCTGCTGCTGCTGGAGCCGCGGCGGGTGGCGGCGCGGCTGGCGGCCGGCTTCATGGCCGAATCGCTGGGCGAGCGGGTCGGCGAGACGGTCGGCTACCGGATGCGCGGCGAGAGCCGGGTGGGGCCGACCACCCGCCTCGAGGTGGTCACCCAGGGCGTGCTGACTCGCATGCTTCAGGAGGATCCCATGCTCGAAGGTGTCTCGGGCGTGATCTTCGACGAGTTCCACGAGCGCAGCCTGGAGGCCGACCTGGGGCTCGCCCTGACCCTCGATGCCCAGCAGGGCCTGCGCGACGACCTGCGCCTCTTGGTGATGTCGGCGACCCTGGACGTCGACGCCCTGCTGGGCGTGCTCGGCGAGGCCACGCCGGTGATCGACTGCCCAGGGCGCAGCTTTCCCGTCGAGACCCGCCATCGCCCGCTGCGCCCGCGCGAGGACGCCGCCCGCCAGCAGGCCGCGGCGGTCCTTGAGTCACTGGACGAGGCGCTGGATGAGACGCTCCCGGACAAAGACAAGTCGGGCGACGCCCTGGTGATCCTGCCCGGGGTAGGGGAGATCCGCCGCCTGGCCCGGGAGCTCGGGGCCCGGGCGCCGGGGCTTGCCGTCATGGAGCTGCACGGCCGCCTGCCGCTCGAGGCCCAGCGGCGCGCCCTGCGCCCGGATCCCGACGGCCGCCAACGGGTGGTGCTCGCCACCGCCATCGCCGAATCGAGCGTCACCGTGGACGGCGTGCGCCTGGTGATCGACGCGGGCCAGGAGCGGGTGCCGGTCTTCCAGCCGCGCACCGGACTGACTCGGCTGGAGACGCGCCGCGTCAATCGGGCCAGCGCCGACCAGCGCCGCGGCCGCGCCGGTCGCCAGGGCCCGGGGCGCTGCGTGCGGCTGTGGGCCGAGGAGCAGCCGCTGATCCCCCACGGCGAGCCGGAGATCCGACAGGCGGATCTCTCTCCGCTGGCCTTCGAGCTGGCCCGCTGGGGCATTACCGAGCCGGGCCAGCTTTCCTGGGTGGCGCCGCCGCCCGCCGGGGCACTGGCGGCGGGGCGCGCGCTGCTCGCGCGCCTCGGCGTGCTGGACGACGCCTCTCATCTCACCGCCCTGGGCCGCGCCTGCGTGCGCTGGCCTACCCATCCGCGCCTGGCGGTCATGCTGGAGCGCTCGGCCGAGCTCGAGGCCCGGCCGCTGGCCTGCGCCCTGGTGGCCGCCCTGGAGGGGCGCGACCTCGATCAGGAACGCGACCTGGAGCGGGCGCTGGCCACCCGGCTGGCTGCGCCGAAGGAACATCGCCAGTGGCATCAGGAGGCCCGGCGCCTGGCGCGCATCGCCGGAGTCGAGCTCTCTAAGGCGGGAGGCGGCGCGATCCGCCTGGCGCCGCTGGGCGAGCTCTTGGCGCTGGCCTACCCGGAGCGCATCGGCCAGCGCCTCGAGCCCGGGCGCTTTCGCCTGGCGGGCGGGACGCTGGCGACCCTGCCCGAGGCGCATCCGCTGGCCCATGCGCCCCTGCTGGTGGCCGCCGAGCTCGACGGCGAGGCGAGCGGCGCGCGCATCTTCCGCGCCGTGGCGCTCTCGCCCGAGCGGCTGGAGGCGCTCTACCCGCAGACTCGTGAATGGCGGGCGAGCCTCGAGTGGTCCGACGCCCAGGGCCGGATGCTCGGCGAGCAGGTGAGGGGGCTCGATGCGGTGGTGCTCGAGCGTCGGCCGCTTCACCGCCTGCCGCCGGAGGCCGTGCGTGCTGCACTGCTGGCGGCCCTGCGGCGTCGCGAGCGGCTGCCCTTCGACGACGAGGCCGAGCAGCTGCGCGGTCGGGTGGCGCTGCTGCGCCGACAGCTGAATCGCGACGCGTGCGATGAGGGGGGCAGCGAAGGGCAGGATGCCTGGCCGGACTGGTCGATGTCGGCGCTGCTCGAGACCCTGGAGGCGTGGCTCGGGCCCTATCTGGACGGTGTGAGTCGCCTCGAGGCGGTGGAGAAGCTGCCGCTGGCGCGCATTCTCACCGATTCGCTGGCCTGGCCGCTGCGCGCGCGCCTCGACGAGCTGGCGCCACTGCGCCTGGCGGTGCCCAGCGGCGCGAGCCACCGGCTGGACTACAGGCCGTGCCTGGAGGGCAAGCCCCCGGTGCTGGCGGTCAAGCTGCAGGAGTGCTTCGGCTGGCAGGGCTCGCCGCGCGTGGCCGACGGCCGCGAGCCGGTGCTACTGCACCTGCTCTCGCCGGCGCGTCGGCCGCTGCAGGTCACCGCCGACCTCGCAAGCTTCTGGGCCAATGGCTACCCGGAGGTGCGCCGCGAGATGCGCGGCCGCTACCCCAAGCACCCCTGGCCGGAGGATCCCCTCGCCGCCGAGGCGACGGCGCGAACCAAGCGGCGCAGCTGAACCCGGCACAGCTGAACCCTGCGCAAGCGACTCAGCGGGCCTCGGCGCGCTCATCTTTTTGCTTGTCTTTTTGTGCGTCTTTGCGGGCCGAGGCGCCGCTCTCATGACCGCTCTCATGACCGCGATCATCAAGGGCCTCGCGCCGACGATGCAGGCGGCGCCGCACTCCCTTCTCCAGCTCCACCGAGAGGAAGATCGCTACGGCGACGGCGAGGATCGCCAGCCAGTGGTCGAGCCCTAGGGCGGCGCTGCCGAACACCCGCTGCATGATCGGCAGGTAGGTCCAGCCGAGCTGCAGGACCATCACCAGGGCGATGGCGATCCACACCGGGCGGCTGCCGAAGAGCCCTTGAAGGGAGAAGCTGCTGCGGTGCATGAAGCGGCTGTTGATCAGGTAGGCCGCGCAGCCGGTGACCAGCATGTTGACGGCCGCGGCGCGGGCCAGCTCGATGCTCGTGCCCTGGCCGTTGAAGAGCCACGAGAAAACCCCGAACACCCCGAGCAGCAGCAGCACCGAGACGAACACCACCCGCCACAGCAGGAAGAGGTCGAGCAGCGGGGCGCTCGGGTCGCGAGGGCGTCGGCGCATCAAGTCACTCTCGCCCGGCTCGAAGGCCAGCGCCAGGCCGAGTGTCACCGCGACCACCATGTTGACCCACAGCGCCTGCAGCGGGGTGACCGGCAGCACGCTGCCGGCAAGTACCGCGATCAGGATCGCCAGGCCCTGGGCGCCGTTGGTGGGCAGCAGGAAGGTGATGGTCTTGCGGATGTTGTCGTAGACCTTACGGCCCTCGCGGATGGCGCCGACGATGGTGGCGAAGTTGTCGTCGGCCAGCACCATCTCGGCGGCCTCCTTGGCCGCCTCGGTGCCCTGGATGCCCATGGCCACGCCCACGTCGGCACGCTTGAGCGCCGGGCCGTCGTTGACGCCGTCGCCGGTCATGGCGCAGACGCCGCCGCGGGCCTGCATGGCGGTGACCAGGCGCAGTTTGTGCTCGGGGGAGGCGCGGGCATAGACGTCGACCTCGAGGATGACCTCCTCGAGCTCGGCGTCGGACATCGCCTCGATCTCCCGCCCGGAGAGCGCCCGCTCGGTGTGCAGGAAACCGAGCTGGCGGGCGATGGCCTGGGCAGTGACGGCATGATCGCCGGTCACCATCACCGGGCGGATGCCGGCGGCGAGGCAGTCCTTCACCGCGGCCACGGCCTCGTCCCGGGGCGGGTCCTGCAGCCCCACCAGCCCCAGCAGCACCAGGCCGTCCTCGGCATGCTCGTCGGCCAGCTCATCGACGCCCTCGGCCCGCTTCTCGGCCAGGGCCAGCACGCGAAGTCCCTGGGCCGACAGCGCGTGGAGATGCGCCTGCCACTCGTCGCGGTCCAGCGCGACGTCCCCGTCCGCGGTGCGCACCCGATGGCAGCGCTCCAGCAGGCGGTCCGGGGCGCCCTTGACCAGCAGCCGCGGCTCGCCGTCCATCGCGTGGAGGGTGGCCATGTACTGGCGCTCGGACTCGAAGGGGATGGCGTCATGGCGGTCGTGATGGCCGCGCAGTTCTCCGGCCTCGAGGCCGGCCTTGGCGGCGGCCACCACCAGGGCGCCCTCGGTGGGATCGCCGTGGATGCGCCACCGGCCTTCGTCCCGGGCGAGCTCGGCGTCGTTGCACAGCACGCCAACCTTGAGGAAGTGGCGCAGGGCCGGGGCGTCGTCGAGGTCGAGGGGTTCATCGAGCGCCTCGCCGTCTTGCACCCGGTGGAACGCGCCCTCGGGCGCGAAGCCGGTACCCTCGAGGCGAAACTCGCCCTCGGGCAGGCGGATCGCCCGTGCGGTCATCTCGTTGCGGGTCAGGGTGCCGGTCTTGTCGGAGAAAATGGTCGAGATCGAGCCCAGGGTCTCCACCGCGGGCAGGCGGCGGATGATGGCGTTCTTTCGCGCCATGGCCTGCACCCCTAGCGCCAGGCCGATGGTGACGATCGCCGGCATGCCCTCGGGGATGGCGGCCACGGCCAGCCCCACGGCGGCCATGAACATGTCGCCGAGGGGCTCGCCATGCACCAGCACCCCGAAGGCCGCGGTCAGCATCGCCATCACCGTGATGATCAGTCCCAGGGCGCGTCCGGCGCGGTCGAGCTGGCGCAGCAGCGGCGTTCTGAGCGTCTCGACCCCGCGCAGCAGCTCGGAGATGCGACCGATCTCGGTGCGTTCGCCGGTCGCCACTACCAGCCCCCGGGCGCTGCCCTGGACCACCAGGGTGCCGGCATAGGCCATCGAGCTGCGCTCGGCGAGCTCGCTATCCGCGTTCACCGCGCCGATCGCCTTGTCCACCGGGGTGGACTCCCCGGTCAGCGCCGCCTCCTCGTCGCGCAGCCGCTTGGCCTCGAGCAGGCGCAGGTCAGCGGGCACCCGGTCGCCGCTCTCCAGCAGCACGATGTCGCCTGGCACCAGGGCCTCGGCGTCGACCTCATGGCGTCGACCGTCGCGCAGCACCTGGGCGCGCGGCGAGAGCATGTCGCGGATGCTGTCCAGCGCCTGCTCGGCCTTGCCCTCCTGGATAAAGCCGATCAGCGCGATGATCAGCACCACCCCGGCGATGGCGACGGCGTCCAGACCATGGCCAAGCCCCAGGCTCGCCAGCGCGGCGACCAGCAGGATCAGCATCAGCAGGTTGTTGAACTGGGCCAGCAGGCGCCGCCAGGCGGGCCGCCCCTGGCCCTGCTGAAGCCGGTTCGGCCCGTGTTTCGCCAGGCGGTCGCGGGCGTCATCTTCCGAGAGCCCATCCTGGGCGGCGTCGAGTTCCGCCAGCGCCTCCTCGGGCGAGAGGGCATGCCAGTGGCGGTCGTGGGCGGGGGTGTGACGGGTCATCCCTGTCCTCCTTGCGTCGGCGTGAGGGTTGCTGCCCTGACAGGTGTACCACACTCCATGCTGCAGTGCGGTAATCGTGATCAGTCGCCGGGCTTTCTGGCAGGACGTGCCCGGGGGAGGGATCCGCGTCCCACGAGATGGCACAATGGCGCCCTTTGCCAGGAGACCCGCCATGACCTCCACCACGCCCCCCGATCCGGCCTGCCCCTGCGGCAGCCAAAGGCCCCTGGCCGAGTGCTGCGGCCGCTATCACCAGGGCGAGCCGGCGCCGAGCCCCGAGGCGCTGATGCGCTCGCGCTACAGCGCCTTCGCCCTCGATCTCACCGACTACCTGCGCGAGACCTGGCATACGAGCACGCGCCCGGCGAGCCTGCCTGCCGACGACGCCACCCGCTGGCGGCGCCTGGAGATCCTCGACCACGACGAGCAGGGCGATCACGGCCGGGTGCACTTTCGCGCCACTTTCCAGGAGGGCCGGCGCTGGGGCGTGCTGGAGGAGGCGTCGCGCTTCGTGCGCGAAGGCGTGTGCGAAGAGGCGCGCTGGTACTACCTCGACGGCGAGCCCTCGGTGACCCGGCTCAAGCCCGGCCGCAATGATGCCTGCCCCTGCGGCAGCGGGCGCAAGTTCAAGGCCTGCTGCGGCCTGGGCTGATCGCCATGCCCTTTACGACAGGCGGCGCGCCCGACCGCGCGACTGGCCGCCGGGCGGGGCAGCCCTTACACTGCCCGGTCCAGCGGCCGTCCGCTCACGGCTGATTTCTTCTCTTCTTCCCCTCGGTAGTGATCTCATGGCCCAAGACCTCTCGAAGCGCATCAACAAGTACATTCGCGAGAGCGGGATGTGCTCTCGGCGGGATGCGGACCGTTATATCGAGCAGGGCAACGTCACCATCGACGGCCGGCGCGCCACCACCGGCGACCAGGTCTTCCCGGGCAGCGTGGTCAAGGTCAACGGCCAGGTCGTGGAGCCCCTGGAGGAAGAGGACCTGGTGTTCATCGCGCTCAACAAGCCGGTCGGGATCGTCAGCACCACGGAGTCCAGCGAGAAGGCCAACATCGTCGACTTCGTCAAGCACGGCGCGCGCATCTTCCCCATCGGCCGCCTGGACAAGGATTCCCAGGGCCTGATCTTTCTGACCAACAACGGCGACCTGGTCAATCGCATCCTGCGCGCGAGCAATAACCACGAGAAGGAGTATCTGGTCACCGTCAACAAGCCCATCACCGACGACTTCCTCGCCGGGATGAGCGGCGGCGTGCGGATCCTCGGCGAGACCACCAAGCCGTGTCGGGTGGTCAAGGAGTCGCGGTTCGTGTTCAACATCACCCTGGTGCAGGGGCTGAACCGCCAGATCCGGCGCATGTGCGAGGTGTTCGGCTATGAGGTGGTCAAGCTCGAGCGCATCCGCATCATGAACGTCTCGCTCAAGGGCCTGGCGCTGGGCGACTGGCGTGATCTGACCGAGAGCGAGGTGGCGACGATCCTGGCCCAGACCGAGCATTCGTCCTCCCAGGCCCAGACGCCGGTCAAGGCCAAGAGCAAGCCCCAGGCCAAGCCCAAGACCCCGAGCAAGCACGGCGGCGGCAGGGCGACGCCGGCGAGCCCCGGCAAGGGCGCCAAACGCGGTGCGCCTGGCAAGGCCGGAGCCTCCGCCAAGCGAGGCGCGCCTGCCAAGGGCGCCAAGCCGGCCAAGGGCGGGGCTGCCAAAGCCGCCGCCGGCAAGGCGCCACCCCGTCAGGCCAAGGGCAGCAAGCCGGCGCCCGGTGGGCGCAACGTCAAGAGCAAGGCCGCGTCGAAGCCGTCGCGCGCGACCGGCCAGCGCCAGAAGCCCGGCAACGCGGCGCGCAAGGCGCGGGGCAAGAAGTAACCACCGATCGATCATCGCCAGCGCGCGATCAGTCAGGAGGCAGCATGAACGATGAGCGACTCCAGAGCCCCGCCGCGGCGCGCAATCGCCAGCCGATCCTCGAGGTGCTCAAGGCGGTGCTGCCGGATACGGCGCGAGTGCTGGAGGTGGCCAGCGGCAGCGGCGAGCACGCCGTTCACTTCGCCGGCGCGATGCCGGGCTGGACCTGGCTGCCCAGCGACCCCAACCCCCATGCGCGTCGTTCGATCGAGGCCTGGCGCGCGCACTCGGGCTTGGCCAACCTGCACGCGCCCCTGGCGCTGGACGTGACCACGCTCTGCCCGGCGGAGCAGCTTGATGCCATGGTGGCGATCAACCTGCTGCATATTGCGCCCTGGGCGGTCGGCGAGGCGCTGCTCGACTGCGCCGGGCAACGACTGCCCTCGGGCGGCGTGCTTTTCCTCTACGGTCCCTTCACGCGCGAGGGACGCCATACGGCGCCCAGCAATGCCGCCTTCGATGCCGACCTGCGACAGCGCGACCCACGCTTCGGCATCCGCGACCTGGCAACGGTCGTCGAGGCGGCCGCGGCGCGCGATCTCGTCCTCGAGCGGGTGGTGGAGATGCCCGCCAACAACCTCAGCCTGATCTTTCGCCGGGCCTGACGTTCAGGCGCGGTACGGGCCTAACGTTCAGGCGCTACTCCGGGAGCTCGCCCGGCACCCGATACTGCACGCCCTGTGCCTCGCGCTCCTCACGCGTCGTCGTCTCGTCCTCGGCGGGCACGCCCCACACGGTCTCCCGGCGGCCGTCCTCCCAGGTGTAGGTGGTGCAGCCGGCCAGCAGGCCGAGGGCGAGCACGCCGGCGACCAGGGGTAGCGTTCTAGGCATCGAGGGGTTCTCCTTGACGTGAGGTTTCCCGGCTCTCCTAGCCTGAGAGGCCGAGCAGTATCGGGACGTAGACCACCATCAGCAGCACCGCGATCAGCCCCAGCAGGTAGGGGATGATGGCGCGGGTGATGCGCTCCAGCGGCAGCTGGGTGACTGAGGAGGCCACGTAGAGGTTGATCGCCACCGGCGGCGTGATCATGCCGATGGCCAGCCCCACCACGATGATCAGGCCGAAGTGGATCGGGTCGATGCCGAGCTGGGTGACCAGCGGCAGCAGCACCGGGGTGAGGATGATCAGGGCACTGGCGGTCTCGATGAACACCCCGGTGAGCAGGATCACCGCCACCACCAGCAGCATGATCACGTAGGGATCGGTGGAGATCGACAGCACCGACTGGGCGATGGCGCCGGGCACCTGCCAGCTGGAGAGCGTCCAGCTGAGCACCGCCGAGGTCGCGATCACCAGCATGATCACCGAGGTGGTGATCGCCGAGCGGATCAGGATGCGATAGACGTCGGCGAGGCTCAGGTCGCGATAGACGAACAGTGACACCATCAGCGCGTAGTTGACCGCCACCACCGCGGCTTCGCTGGGCGTGAAGATGCCGGAGAAGATGCCGCCGAGGATGATCACCGGCGTGGCGAGCCCCCAGCTGGCGCTCTTCAGGGTCTGCCAGATGGTTGCCAGCGAGAAGGCCGTGCCGCGCGGGTAGTTGCGCCGGTAGGCCTGGACGATGGCGATGGTGGCCAGGCCGACCCCCATGGCAAGCCCGGGCAAGAAGCCGCTGAGAAAGAGCTTGGAGACCGACTGCTGGGCGATCACCGCATAGATGATCATCGGCACCGAGGGGGGAATCACCACGCCGATGGTGCCGCTGGCGGCGATCAGGCTGGCCGCCGAGGCGGGCTCGTAGCCCTTCTTGCGCAGCTCCGGCACCAGGCTCGAGCCCACGGCGGCGGTGGTCGCGGCCCCCGAGCCGGAGATGGCGGCGAAGAACATGCCGGCGCCCACCGAGACGATCGAGAGCCCGCCCTTGAGGAAGCCGAACAGCGCATCGGCAAAGTCGACCAGCTTCTCGCTGACCTTGCCCTGGGCCATCAGGTCACCGGCCAGGATGAACATGGGCACCGCCACCAGGGCGAAGGAGTTGATGCCCTGGAACATCTGCTGGGTGACCACCATCAGCGGCACGCCCTCGGCCTGCAGGGCCAGCAGGGTGCTGGCGCCGATGGCCAGGGCGACCGGCACGCCGAGCAGCATGAAGACGAAGAACAGCACGAAGAGCAGGGCGGTCATGCCGGAGGCTCCTCGCAGGGGCGGGGCTGGTCGTCACCGCCGGGATCACCGTCCACGTTGCCGGTGACGATCAGGCCGACCAGGTCGACCAAGGCGTACCAGGCCATCAGCGCGGCGCAGAGCGGCATCACGGCATAGACCCAGGTCATGGAGAGGCGAAGCGAGGCCGACTTCTGGAAGCTCTGCACCTGCATGTACTCCCAGCCGATGATCACCAGGGCGATCATGAAGCCGAGCACCACGAGCACGGCGGCGAGGCGGGCGAGCCGCTGGAGCCGGCCGGGCAGGGCATCGACCAGGAAGGTCACGGCGATATGGCGGCCACGCTGGAAGGCCAGCGTGGCGCCGAGGAAGGTGATCCAGACCAGCAGGAAGCGGGCCACCTCCTCGGTCCAGCCCACCGCCTGGAAGAACACTCGCGAGACGATCTGCAGCGTGATCACGCCGATCAGCGCCGCCATGCCTGCAAAGACCACGGGGCGAAGGGCGGCGTCGATGAGGCGCTCGGTGCGGTGCAGGAACGTCAGCGCGGCGGTCAGCACGGACAGGAGCGGACGAGACACTTACTTCAGCGCCTCCTGGATGCGCGGCAGGTAGTCGCCGAACTGCTCGCCGTACTGCTCATAGACCGGCGCCACGGCCTCCTGGAAGGCGGCGATATCCGGCTCCTCGACGATCTGCATGCCGGCCTCGCGCAGCGCCGCCAGCTGGTCGGCTTGCATCTCGGCATTGACGCGCCGCTCGTGCTCGGCGGCTTCCTGGGCGGACTCGGCCAGCACCGCCTGGGCCGCCTCGGGCAGCTGGCTCCAGGCCGGCATGCCCATCACGAAGATCGCCGGGGCATAGGTGTGGCGCGACAGGGTCATGTGCGCCTGGGTCTCGTAGAGCTTGAAGGAGTGAATGACGTTGACCGGGTTCTCCTGGCCGTCGATGGTGCCCTGCTGCATCGCGGTCAGCGCCTCGGTCCAAGCCATGGGGATGGCGTTGGCGCCCAGCTCGCGGAAGGTGTCGACGTAGACCGGGTTCTCCATGACGCGGATGCGCAGGCCGTCGATGTCAGAAGGCGAGGTCACGGCACGCTCGCTGTTGGTCAGGTTGCGAAAGCCGCGCTCGGCATAGGCCAGGCCCTTGAGGTTGACCTCGGCGAGCTTATCGAGGAGTTCCTGGCCGATCGGGCCGTCCAGCACCTCGTAGGCGGCCTCCGGGGAGGGGAAGAGGAAGGGCAGCTCGAACACCGCCATCTCCTCGACGAAGTTGGCCACCGGGCCGTTGGTGATCACGCCCATGTCCACGGCGCCGATCTGCATGGCCTCGAGCAGCGTGCGCTCATCGCCCAGGGTGGCGTTGGGATAGAGCTCGATATCCACCTTGCCCTGGGTGCGCTCCTCCACCAGCGTCTCGAACTTCTCGGCGGCGATATGGAAGCCGTCCTGCTCGTTGACCACGTGGGCCAGGCGCAGGGTGATCGGATCCATGTCGTCGAACTCGGCGGCCTGGGCGCCGACCGTCACGGCCAGCGAGACGGCGAGTGCCAGCGTCGTGCGTGCAAAACCTTTCATTGTCGTTTTTCCTTTTTGTGTCAATTGCTTGCTGAGCATGCCCGAGGCCAGTGCCGAGGGTCAACTGGGCTTCCTTGCCGGCTCACAGCAGCCGGTACATCACATGGGCATCCACTGGACCCAGCTCGGCATGGCGGAAGGCGCGGGGCAGGGTGCCGATGATCTCGAAGCCGTGGTGCTGCCACAGCCGGATGGCGGTCTCGTTGCTGGACACCACCAGGTTGTACTGCATGGCAACGAAGCCCAGCTGCCGCGCCAGGGTCAGGGAGTCCTTGCACATGTCGCCGGCGATGCCCTGACCCCGGGCGTCTTCGGCCACGAGGTAGCCACAGTTGCAGACATGATCGCCGGGACCCGGCTGGTTGGCCTTGAGGGTGTAGGACCCGGTGAGGCGGCCCCCATCGTCCACGGCCACGCGCACCGCGCGGGGCAGCTCGACCCACAGGCGGTGGGCGTCCTGTTCGCTGATGTCGCGTGGCACGGCATAGGTCTCCCCGGCGCGGAACACCGGTTCGAGAATGGCCCAAAGGGAAGCCCAGTCCTCGGGCTGGTAGGGGCGGATACGGATCATTCGGGGGTGGCTCCTTGCCGGGCGGGTATCAATTGGCCTGCTGCTCACGCAGCCAGGCGATCTCCTCGGCCCAGATTGAAGGGTCGATGGTCTCGAGGATCATGGGGATGCCTTCGATGCGCGGGTCGCGCATCAGGGTGGTGAAGGCGGTCAGGCCGATGTTGCCCTGGCCCAGGCTGTGGTGGCGATCCACGCGGCTGCCGAACTCGCTCCTGGCATCGTTTAAGTGCATGCCGCGCAGGTAGTCGAGACCCACCACCCGGTCGAGCTCGTCGAGGGTGGCGGTGCAGGCCGCTTCGGTGCGCAGGTCGTAGCCGGCGGCGAAGGCGTGGCAGGTGTCGATGCAGACCCCGACGCGCGTCTTGTCGTCGACCTGGTCGATGATCTCGGCGAGGTGCTCGAAGCGCCAGCCGAGGTTGCTGCCCTGGCCCGCGGTGTTCTCGATCACCGCGGTGACGCCGTGGGTCTCGGCGAGCACCTGATTGATCGACTCGGCGATGCGGGCGAGGCAGTCGCCCTCGCTGATCTTTCTCAGGTGGCTGCCGGGATGGAAGTTGAGCAGCGAGAGCCCGAGCTGCTCGCAGCGGCGAAATTCCTCGAGGAAGGCGGCACGCGACTTGGCGAGCCCCTCGGCCTCCGGGTGGCCCAGGTTGATCAGGTAGCTGTCATGGGGAAGGATCTGGCCGGGGCCGAAGCCGTGCTCGTCACAGGCCGCACGAAAGGCCGCGATGGTCGCGTCGGCCAGCGGCTTGGCCTTCCACTGCCGCTGGTTCTTGGTGAACAGGGCGAAGGCGTCGGCGCCGATCGCCACGGCCCGCTCGACCGCCTTGTCGACTCCTCCCGCCGCGCCGACATGAGCGCCGAGATAGTTCATGAGTGCTCCCCTCACCGTCTAGATCAGTGATGCATGATGAAGGGGAGTCTACCGCAGCCGCCTTGCCAAGGCATGGCCGATCGCCTGGCGGTAGGCAGGATCAGGCGTGCGGCGCCTCAGTGGCGCCGGGTCGAGCTCTGCCGGCGCGCCTTGGGCCGGTCCGCGGAAGCCTCGTTGGGGGCCGTCCTGGAACCGTCCTCGTGATGGATGATCAGTACGGTCTGCTGGTTGAAGCTGACCTGACGGCCGTAGGCCTCGGCGGCTTTCTTGGTGGCAAAATGCCGGCTGGCGCGCTTGCTGCCGTGACGGTGAACGCTCCATCCCCCCTTGGGATTGGGGGCCACGTGATGCGTCGATGAAGGCATGAAAGTCGTCCCTCCTGGGCGGTAGGGCTACCGAATGGGCACAACCTTCAGTATAGCGCTCCCCGGGGCCGCGAGCGGACGGCCAGATGACTCGCCCGCGTCATGCGCTTGCCGACCCGCGACATCCGCCGGGTGAGGCGCCCGGCGTCGGCGCGGCCTTCCCGTGGGCCCGGCCAGCGGGTCATACGAAGTCGGAATCCTGCGTCCTGACGGTGAGCGATTCTTCCTCCCCGGGGACCGTCACGGCGAACTCGCCACCGCCCAGGTGGGTGACCGCATGACCCTCGCGGGTCCGGAAGGCGGGGAGGCCGCTGCCGGTCGCCCCGGCATGCTGCAGGTCGGAGAGATCGCGGACGCTGACGAACATGTCGATGAAGTATTCGTTACCGGCCTCATCGAAGGCCAGGATGGTTTTCTCGTGATCGGACACGGCGACGCCTCGCGTTGGGATATCTGGCGTTCAGTCTAGCCGCCGAGCGACCCCTGGCGCGAGGGGGTGGGCCCTCGCCCCGTGATCGCCTGCCGCACAGCGGGTATCCTCTTCGCCGTGGACACGCATATCGGTCGCGCGCCCTGTTGTCGAAAGGGGCCGATCGTTCGAAAGGAGTCGCACCTTGCGTCTGGACTACCATGGGCTGCTGCCGGAAGCCGTCGGCTTCCTGCTGCTGCCGCGCTTCTCGATGATGGCCTTCTTCTCGGCCGTGGAACCGCTGCGCATCGCCAACCGCATCGCGGCTCGGCCGTTGTTCGACTGGCAGCTGATCAGCGAGAACGGGGCGCCGGTCACGGCCTCCAACGGCATGACCCTGCTCGCCGATCGCGCCATCGGCGAGGTGCACCACCTGCCGTCACTGGCGGTGTGCAGCGGCTTCGGCCCGGAAGACACCCTGAGCCGCCCGCTGATGGCCTGGCTGCATCGCCTGGACCAGGCCGGCTGCGTGCTCGGCGGCCTCGATACCGGGTGCTTCCTGCTCGCCGAGGCGGGCCTGCTGGAGGGCGAGCGGGTCACGCTGCACTGGGAGAGCCTGCCGGCCTTCCAGGAGCGCTTCCCGGCCATCGAGACCTCCGATGAGCTCTTCGAGCTGGGCAAGCGGCGCTTTTCCTGCGCCGGCGGCACGGCCGCCATGGACATGGTGCTGGAGGTGATCGCCCGCCGCCACGGCTCGCGCCTGGCCATCGATGTCTCGGAGCAGCTGATCCACGAGCGGATCCGCACCCGGCGCGACCTGCAGCGCATGTCGCTGGCTCGGCGCCTCGGGGTGCACCACCGCCGCCTGATCGAGGCGGTCGCACTGATGGAGCGCCACCAGGAGACGCCGCTGTCGCTCGCCGAGGTGGCCAGCCGCAGCGGGGTGTCGCTGCGCCAGCTGCAGCGCCTCTTCGAGCAGCATCTCGATAGCTCTCCCAGGGCGTGGTACCTGAAACTGCGGCTCGAACGCGCCCGTCACCTGCTGGTGGAGACGGACATGGAGGTGCTCTCGGTGGGGCTGGCCTGCGGCTTCACCTCCGGCTCCAGCTTCGCCCGCGCCTTCAAGGCGCACTTCGGCGTCTCGCCGCGGGTGGCGCGCCGCCAGTAGCCGCCGGGTGTCGCCACCAAGCGTCCGCTGCTCTTCCTCGCCGTCGATCTTCCCCTCATGTCGGTCACTCCCCCTCGTCGTGTCAGGAACTCTCGCCGTCGGCGGGGGCGTCCCTTGGCGAGCGCCGATGATCTCCCTTGGGGATCGAGGGGTTGCGTTATGTCTAATATTTGAACAGGTTGTGTATAGTATTCGTATAGCATGATGAATGCATACAAGTGCCATTCACTGAATGAGAGGTTCACCATGAAACGCATCGTGACCACTGCTTCAGCCCTGACACTGATGATGATGTTGTCGGGCGCCGCCCTTGCGGAGCACCACAACGAAGAGATGCCGAACGGCGTCGACTCCGCCAACGAGGTCAGCGAGGCAGCGACCCCCGACGATGGCATGCTGAAAGACGGTGCCGTGGTTGAAGAGGGTGGCGTCGACAGCGCTAACGACGTCGACGTTGATACGCCGGAAGACGCGTCCCTGGACGACGATGAAGTCGCCCCGGACAGCGGCGTGGATACGGCTAGCCAGGAGTAGTCCTCCGGCCAGCCTGCGCTGATCATCACCCCCGGCATCGCCGGGGGTTTTTCGTTTCTATCTCTCAGCGATTTCTCGACCCCGTCTGCGCCCTTGCTCAGCCTTCGCCCGTCACGTATTCGAGCGACTCCAGCGAGTCGGTGCCGGTGACGATCGCCTCCAGCTCGTCGCAGAAGGCGGTGAAGGCGTCGCTGGAGGCGCCCGGCGTGCGGTGCAGTTCGATCTCGACGTAGCCAAGCGCCGGCAGGCCCTCGTCGTCGCCAACGATGCGACAGCCCTCGGGGATGCTGCGCGGCGTCTTCACGGTCACCGCCAGCCCGGCCTGGACCGGCAGGTTGTTGCCGGTGGGCGACTGGCTGGCGTAGCGCACGTCCCAGCGCCGCTCCGAGGCGCCCAGCGCCGCGAAGGCGTGGGCGCGAAAGGTGCAGCCCTCGTGGTTCAGGGCCAGCGGCAGGGTCTCCCAGTCGTCGATCGAACGGCCTTCGGCCACCACCCAGACCATCTGCTCGCGTCCCAGCAGCCGGCCGGTGTGGGTGGGTCCGTGACGCACCACCAGGGCGACGTCCAGCAGCCCCTCCTGGAAGTCGTTGACCAGTGAGCCGCTGATGCCGCACATCACCTCCAGGCGCACCTCGGGGAAGCGTGCGGCGAAGCGCGGCAGCAGCTCGGGCAGGTAGGTGCTGGCCTGTTCCTCCGAGGTGCCCAGGCGAATCAGCTCGCCCTGGCGATCCACGCCCATCACCTGGCGCGCCTCGTCCTGCAGCTTGAGGATATGGCGGGCATAGGGCAGCAGGCGGCCGCCGGGCGTGGTCAGCACCACGCTGCGGCTGGTGCGCTCGAAGAGCATTTCGCCCATCTGCTCCTCGAGACGCTTGATCTGCAGGCTGACCGCCGACTGGGTGCGGTGCAGTACCTTGCCGGCGGCGCTGAAGCCTTCGCACTCGGCCACGGTGACGAAGGCGCGGAGCAGGTCGGTGTCCATGATCTATGAGCCTTTGCAATGCGTTGTATCTTAACCATTCATTTCTATTATTAAACTCGGCTGACTACCCTGTCCAGACGTTATGAATCAGGCAGGAGACTCGCCATGCAAGACGCCCTCATTCAGGAAGACGACGCCTCACTTCACGGCTTGATCGACCTGGAGCGCTACCCGATCCACCACCTCGAGAGCGAGCGCGGCCGCGAGATGATTGCCGAGTGCCGCCGCCAGCTCGGTCACGACGGCTGCGTGGTGCTCAAGGGCTTCGTGCCGGATGAGGCGCTGGCGCGGCTGGAGCGCGAGACCGAGCGTCTCTCGCCGGAGGCGCACTACAACCAGACCGAGACCAATCCCTACAACAGCGCCGGCGATCCCGACCTGCCGGCCAGCCACCCCAAGAACCGCTTCGACGACCGCACCAACGGCTTCGTCGCCGGTGATCGCATCGACGACGACACCATCATCCGTCGGGTCTACCAGCACGACGGCTTCCAGCGCTTCATCGCCAGCGTGGTGGAGCAGGAGGAGATCCACCCCTATGCCGATCCGCTGGCGGGACTGGTCATCAACGTGCTGCGCGAGGGCTGCCAGCACCCCTGGCACTACGACACCAACGAATTCATCGTCACCATGATGACGCGCCAGTCCCACGGCGGCGGTCGCTTCGAGTATGCCCCGGGCATCCGTAGCCCCGAGGGCGAGAACTTCGACGAGGTCGAGAACGTCATCGACGGCGACCATTCGCGGCTCAAGTCGCTGGATCTTCAGCCCGGCGACCTGCAGATCTTCTTCGGCCGCTACTCGCTGCACCGCGTCACCCCGGTGGAGGGCGACAAGGAGCGCCACACGGTGATCTTCGCCTACGCCAAGGAGCCCGGCTTCATCGGCCGCCCGGAGCGCGCCCAGCGCATCTTCGGGCGCATGGCCCCGGTCCACGAGCGCCTGCTCGAGGAGGGCATGGAGCGCAGCGACGCCTTGGCCGACTGAGGCCATCTTCCGTGTCGCCGACAAGCCGGCGGCGACTCCTGTGACGCCCTCGACCCTTTCCAAGAAGAGACCCTGACATGAGCATCGTCGATTTCGAGAAGCTGACCGACCACGAGCCGGACCAGATCCCGGTGATCCCCTCGGCCCCCATGGCCAACGGCGACAGCATCCCCACCGCCTTCGACCCCAGGCAGCTGCGGGCCGGCCGCCTCGAGCGCCTGCGCGCCATGATGGCCGAACAGGGCTATGCCGCAGTGGTGCTGTTCGACCCCTATAACCAGCGCTACGCCACCGGCTCGCGCAACATGTTCGGCTACTTCCTGCGCAACTCCACCCGCTATATCTACGTGCCGCTCGACGGCCCGGTGATCCTTTTCGAATACCCGGGCAGCGCCCACGTCTCGACCTGGCTCGAGACCATCGACGAGGCGCGCACCTCCAAGGTGGTGTGGTCGGCGGTCAACCAGCGCGACAACCTGTCGTCCGACCCCTTCGGCATCGAGATCGCCGAGCTGATGGAGGAGCACGGCCGCGGCAACAGGAAGATCGGCCTGGATCGCTGCGCCCTGAACCTGGCGCGCTCGCTGGAGGCGCAGGGGCTCGAGGTCTACGACTGCATGCAGGACACCCTGCACTGCCGGCGCATCAAGACCCCGGAAGAGATCGCCTGCCTCGCCCAGTCCATGGCCGGCGCCGAGGCCGCCGTGGCCGAGGTGGAAGCCGCCATCAAGCCCGGCGTCACCGAGAACGACCTCTTCGCCACCCTGTACGGCAACATCATCAGGCAGGGCGGCGAGTTCATCGAGACGCGCCTGCTCTCCTCGGGTCCGCGCACCAACCCCTGGTTCAACGAGGCGAGCGACCGGGTGATCCGCCCCGGCGAGCTGGTCGCGCTGGACACCGACACCATCGGCTGCCACGGCTACTACTCCGACTTCTCGCGCACCTTCCACGTCGGCCCGGGCAAGCCGAGCGCCTACCAGAAGAGCCTCTACCGCATGGCCTATGACCAGGTGCACCACAACATGGGCATCCTCAAGCCCGGCATGAGCTATCGCGAGATCGCCGAGAGCGCCTGGAAGATCCCCGAGCGCTTCCTCGACCGCCGTTACCCGTCGATCATCCATGGCGTGGGCATGCACGGCGAGACGCCGCTGGTCGCTCACCACATGGACTTCGACCGCTTCTCCAAGGACGGCATCCTCGAGCCCGGCATGGTGGTCTCCGTGGAGAGCTACATCGGCGAGGTCGGCGCCGCCGACGGCGTCAAGCTGGAGGAGGAGGTGCTGGTCACCGACACCGGCATCGAGAAGCTCTCGCGCTACCCCTTCGACGAGGCCCTGCTCGACCGGGAGGTCTGAGACGACTTCCTCGATATCAGCTCCGGCAGGGTAGGGCCTCCGGAGGCAACCCGACTCCAGGGCGCTGTGAACCCGTCCATGGGCGCTACTTTTGACGTCCATGGTCAAAAGACCCTTTCGTCGTCTTGCCCCCGGGCCCCTTCCTTCGGACCTCTGAGAGCACAGCATCAGCGGGCGGTGTGATCGCCCGACGTTCCGATTGATAAAGAGAGACCCCATGACAGACGTGAACCACTGGATCGCCGGCGACCGCGTGGCCGGCGAGCGCAGGATCGACGTGTTCAACCCGGCGACCGGCGAGGCGATCCGCCGCGTCGCCCTGGGCGATGCGGCCACCGTGAAGCGCGCCATCGCCGCCGCCCGCGAGGCGCTGCCGGCCTGGCGCGACCTGCCGCCCGCCAAGCGTGCCCAGGTGATGTTCCGCTTCAAGATGCTGCTCGAGCGCGAAGCCGACGAGATCTGCCGCCTGGTCGCCGAGGAGCACGGCAAGGTACTCGAGGACGCCATGGGCGAGCTCAAGCGCGGCATCGAGAACGTCGAGTACGCCTGCGGCGTACCGGAGCTGCTCAAGGGCGAGTACTCCCACAACGCCGGCCCCGGCATCGATACCTGGTCCAACCACCAGCCGCTGGGTATCGTCGCCGGCATCACGCCGTTCAACTTCCCGGCCATGGTGCCGCTGTGGATGTACCCCATGGCGATCGCCTGCGGCAACGCCTTCATCCTGAAGCCCTCCGAGCAGGTGCCCTCGGCCGCCATCAAGATGGCCGAGCTGCTCGACGAGGCGGGCTTGCCGCGGGGCATCTTCAACGTGGTGCACGGCGACCGCAAGGCCGTGGAGGCGCTGATCGACGCCCCCGACGTGCGCGCGCTCTCCTTCGTCGGCTCCACCCCGGTGGCCAAGTCCATCTATCGCCGCGGCGCCGAGAACGGCAAGCGCGTGCAGGCCCTCGGCGGCGCCAAGAACCACGCCGTGGTGCTGCCGGATGCGGATCTGGACAACGCCGCCAGCACGCTGATCGGCGCCGCCTTCGGAAGCGCCGGCGAGCGCTGCATGGCGATCTCCGTGGCCGTCTGCGTCGGCGACGACACCGCCGATGCCCTGGTCGACCGGCTCGCCAGCGAGGCCCGCACCCTCAAGATCGGCCCGGGCACCGAGAAGGGCCTCGACATGGGCGCGCTGGTCAACGCCGCCCATCGCGACAAGGTCGCCGGCTACATCGAGCAGGGCGCCTCCGCCGGCGCTGAACTCGTGGTCGACGGCCGTACCCACCCGCTGGTCGAGCAGTCGCCGGGCTACTTCCTCGGTGCCACCCTGTTCGACCGGGTGACCCCGGAGATGGGCATCTACCGCGACGAGATCTTCGGTCCGGTGCTCTGCGTGGTGCGCGTGGACACCTATGAGGAGGCTATCGCGCTGATCAACGCCCACCAGTACGGCAACGGCACCTGCGTGTTCACTCGCGACGGCGAGGCCGCACGCCGCTTCGCCGATGCCATCGAGGTCGGCATGGTCGGCATCAACGTGCCGCTGCCGGTGCCGGTGGCCTTCCACAGCTTCGGCGGCTGGAAGGAATCGTTGTTCGGCGATCTGCACGCCTACGGCCCCGACGCGGTGCGCTTCTATACCCGCCGCAAGGCCGTCTCCCAGCGCTGGCCCGAGCGCAGCGCCCAGGAGAGCGCGCAGTTCAGCTTCCCCTCCTGAACGCGCTGATTGGCCGAGAGCGGCCCAGCACCATGCCCGCCCCGGCAAGCCGGGGCGGGCGTTTTCGTGCGCCATCACCGGACCTGACTTGTGCCGCCTAGCCAGGCCAACCACCCTGAAGGCGTGATATATCAGGCCACGGTGAGGGAGCAGGCCGCATGAATCCCAGAATCAGCATGATCACCCTCGGCGTCAGCGATCTGGCGCGCTCGATCCGCTTCTACGAGCAGGGCCTGGGCCTGCCGCGCATGGACTCGCCCCCGGAAGTGGCCTTCTTTCCTCTCAACGGCAGCTGGCTGGGCCTGTATGGCCGCGAGGCGCTCGCCGAGGACGCCGGCGTGCCGGCCGAAGGAAGCGGCTTTCGCGGGGTTGCCCTGGCCCATAACCTCGGCTCCGAAGCGGAGGTCGATGCAGTCATCGCCCAGGCGGTGGCCGGGGGTGCCGCTCTGGTCAAGCCCGCGCAGCCGGTCTTCTGGGGCGGCTATTCCGGCTACTTCGCCGACCCCGACGGTCACCTGTGGGAGGTGGCCTTCAACCCCTTCTGCTGGATCGGGCCGAGTGATGGTCTCTCTTAGGCCCATCGCCCGCGGGCCTTTCACCTGATAAACCAAGTGCCATGTAAATCGATGCGAAAGCACGCTAGATTAGGTAGCACTTAAGCATTGATCCCCCAGGGAAGGGGGCGTGATCCACCCCAGGTCACGGCTGCCAGGAAGGTGGTGCCAGCCAAGGCATTGCCCGGCGGTAGCGTGGGGCGGCATTTATCGGCACAACATTTGTAGGGTTGTTGTCTGGTTTCGACCCAAAGCTGCCCTGCCGGAAAAGGCAGCGTGTGCGTTCATCCGTATTATGCCGCACGCACGATAATCTGTGTTAGCTGCTAGGAGAGAACATGACTGATTACATCTACAACTCGCGTGGCGCTGCCGTTGGGTTTATTCGCGGCAAGTACATTCATGACATGCACGGTCACGCCGTTGGTCAGCTTAACGGCACTCATGTTCACAAGCTGTCTGGCAGCTACGTGGGCGAGCTTCACAAGGACATGGTCGTCAACAAGCACCTTGGCAATTACGGAAATATTGGAAATCCGGGCAATCCCGGCAATCCAGGAAGCCCGGGCAACCCGGGAAATCGTGGCTCCGTGAACTACGGATACCCGGATGTTTTTGATGAGCTTCTGAAGTAATGGTGAGCGCAGCTAACCAGGCGCTGCAGCCGACCGCTTACTCGCTGCGCTCGCAAGCGTCGGCTGAGCTTCGGCGTTAGCTTCTTGGGGGTGTCATCGTGCAAGTTTGTAAGTTGTGTAGATCAGGTACAGATATAAAAAAATCGCATGCAATTGCAGATTCTGTATTTAAGAGGATATTCAGAGTCAACTCTGGAAAGGCAATTGCATTTTCTAGGGATGAAGAGGATGTTTATTATAGTAGCGATAGCTGGTGGGATAATCAGCTTTGCGGAGAATGCGAGGACCGTTTGAATGAAAAATATGAAAGGTACTCTCTCCAGGTTTTAAGGGCCCAGAAGGGGGTGTTCAATAGGTCAGAGCATAGACTGATTTTTTCAGACGTAAATTTGCATAAATTAAACATGTTTTTATTGTCGATATTTTGGCGTGCTGCCAACTCAGGGCATGTCGCATATAAAAATGTGGTTATCCTTGATGGGGATAACGAATATTTAAGAGAGGCATTGCTAAGTGATAGGCAGGTCCCGATCTCAAGGATTTCAGTAAAAATTGAAAGACTTATAGATAAAACTCGCGAGGGTGGCTTTAGCTTGAAGCAACTGAAAGATATTGTTATATCGCCATTTTGTAGAATTTATGGGGCGGATAAAACAAAACATATATCGGTGTGCTTTGTATTTGAGGGGTTCTTTGTTCAGGTATTCGTGCCGGGATTAAAGCTAAAGCAAAGGGCGGCTGCAGGGGTGATACATAAGTCTCAAAGATTTTTGTCGGTTCCATATCTACACTTGTTTGATATTGAAGAGGTTGTGGAGCTAATGGTAGATGGCTATTGCAAGCATGCGGAGGGTAAGTCAAATATAAAAATCTAGAATCGGGTCGAGTTGAGCCATTTAAGCTGAATTTTGCTTGTGCCTAATGCCAAAATCTTCGCTTTGCTGAAATGATCTGCTTGCTCTAATCATTAGGATTTTTCGAAAGTGCGTAAGGAGGGGGTGAGGTTTGAAAAAAATTGAAATTCTTTCAGGAGACATTGACGCGGGAAAATGGGAAATAGATGACGACGGCATTAAGAAAGGCAAATACGTCGTTAAGTTTGTATTGTTCCATGAGTTCGTTTCCCTTGAGAAGGTAGAGGAGGCGGGCAGAAAGATCCACATAACTGCCTCCCTTGGCTCCGGCCAAAAATTTAACGCTGTGATGAGCCGATCTGCATACAATACTCTCTATACAAATTTTGTCAGGAAAGGGAATAAGCCAACAGGCACAGCGCTTCCACTCAGTAAATTTTCAATGTTGGAGGTATCGATTCTTGCGGTAGTCGTTATATTTGTCGGTGCCACTGCAGTGTCTTCTATGTTTGGAGAAGACCAGGGAGGCTCTGGAGAGCCCGCAAACGGCTTGGGTCAAAGAGTAAGTAAAAACCAGGCTTACGATATGGAGAAACTGCCTGAAAAAGACAAGGTTGTTCTCTGTAAAAAATATATAGGCTATATCTTCTCTCGGCCCACTGATATTATCAGTCATGACAGGACAGATGATGCTGGTCTTATTTACGTCAGTTACATAAGGCAGAATGACAACACTCTCTGGAAAAATGTCTGTGACGTCAATTCGAGAGATATTGTCTGGGCTGGATGGATGAAAGGTGCTGGAGAATGGGGTCGTTGGCGTGAGGAAGATCGCTCACAACTTGTTTACAATTCTGATGAGAATGCAGTTGAGTTTACTGTACCAATGTATGAAGAAAAGTTGGTCGTTCCGCTTAGCCAGTAGGTATATTTAAACCCCTCACTCGCTGTCTTTATCTACATGGCATAGTCAGGGAGGTCGGCCCCGAGCGGTGGTGTGAGATTAGGTTCGCCCTTGGCTTGTAGCACGTAGGGAGTCACATCACAATCAGGCCGTTCTCAATGTCGGCTCTTGGCCGTTTGCTGCCGTCATCTAACTCGCGGCAAGGAACAAGGTGCTGTCCGTTTTCCATCGCGCGTTCCCTTTCCTCCAGCGAGTCGTCTATGAGGGATTTCTCTCACGAATAGCGCGGCTCTCGCCATTCTCCCTCGGGCTGCCTCAATGACGTTTTCCATGCTCCTCCCCGCCCCGAGGCCGAGGCGGTGGCGGGTAGGGCGGCCTATCTTTGGGCTAGCCACGACGACGGCGGCGCCTCGATGCCTCCGACCGTGCCGGGATGGTCCGGGCCCGGTCGGCAACCCCGGTCGGTCGCCGTCGGGACGTGGCGTGTTGCGTCAGAGGAGCAAGAAACGATGGCAACGCTGATCGTGTTTCATGACGTCGAGGATGGCGAGCATTGGGCCAAGGCCTGGAAGCCAGGGCCGGGCAGCCGGCATGAGATGTTCGCCAAGGTCGGGGTCACCGCCCGCACGTTCAAGAATCCCGAGCACCCGAACTCGGTGGGGCTGATCCTGGAGGTGTCGGACATGGAGCGCTTCCAGGCCTTCATGGCCACCGACGAGGTCCGGCAGGCCATGGAGGAGGACCGGCTGAAGGTCGAGACCATGCGCATGCTCGGCGAGTTCACGCCCTGATCCGTCCCTGCCGCGAGCGGAGAGAGGACTTTAGCTTTTCGCGGGTTGAATAAACTGCCTTTGACCATCACCCACTGGTGAAGGCGTCGTGGCCTGTGCCATGGCGCTCGCCCGTTTCTCACATGTCTTTCAGAGGAGGTTGCCCTCATGGCCTTTGCACCCTCGAGCATGCAGCTCACCAGCTCCGCCTTCGTCAACCACGAGGCGATTCCCACCCGCCACACCGGGGAAGGGGAGAACGTGTCGCCGGCACTTGCCTGGCGCGACGCGCCCGAGGGCACCAAGGGCTTCGCGGTGATCTGCCACGACCCGGATGCCCCGCTGGTGAACGACGGCAGCTACGGCTTCGTGCACTGGCTGCTCTACAACCTGCCGGCCGATGTCACCGCGCTTGACGAGGCCACCACGCTGGGCACCAGCGGCGTCAACGATACCGGCAGCCTCGGCTACGGTGGCCCCATGCCGCCGGAAGGCCACGGCGTGCACCTCTACTACTTCTGGGTGCTGGCGCTGGATACGGTCACCGAGCTGCCCGAGGGGCTGACCCTGCCGGAGCTGCTTAACAAGCTCGAGCCGCACCTGCTCGGCATGAACCGCCTGGTCGGCAGCTATCGCCGCGACTGATCGCCACGCCCGGCGACGCGCTTGTCGCTCCCCCCAACGAAAACGCCACGGCTGAGCCGTGGCGTTTTTCGTTTCCGGAACGGTGACGCGATCAGCCGCGCTTGCCGCTACCCGGCCAGGCCTTGCGGTCGACCTTGCCGGCCAGCTTGGGGAACTGGTCGGGGTCGAAGCTCGGCTCCTGTCCGGCCTTGAGCTGGCGCTCATAGTCGCGGAACAGCGCGAAGGCGACCGGCGAAAGCAGCAGGATGGCCACCAGGTTGATCAGCGCCATCAGACCCATGGAGAGGTCGGCGAAGCTCCAGATCGGCTTGAGGCTTGCCACCGCGCCGATCATCACCATGGCCAGCACCGCCAGGCGATAGATCAGGATGGCCAGCGCCGCGCGCTTGGGACCGGCCAGGTACTCGATGTTGGACTCGCCGTAGGAGTAGTTGGCGATCACCGAGGTGAAGGCGAACAGCAGGATGGCGATGGCGATGAACTGGCCGCCCCAGTTACCGACCTGCTGGGAGAGGGCGATCTGGGTCAGCTGGATGCCGTTGGCCTCGTCGCTCGCCAGAAGCTCCGGGCCGGCCATGATGATGATGGCGGCGGTGGCGGTGCAGATCACCAGGGTATCGAGGAAGACGCCGAGCATCTGCACGAAACCCTGGGCGGCCGGATGGTTCGGGTGCGTGGAGGCGGTGGCGGCCGCGTTGGGCGCCGAGCCCATGCCCGCCTCGTTGGAGAAGAGCCCGCGCTTGATGCCGTTCATGATCGCCTGGGCCACGGCGTAGCCCATGGCGCCGCCGGCGGCCTGCTCGAGGCCGAAGGCGCTCTTGATGATGGTCATGATCGCCGCGGGCAGCTCCGAGGCGTTGAGCATCACCACCACCAGGGCCAGCAGCAGGTAGAGCACCGCCATCAGCGGCACCACGAGCTCGGCGACCCGGGCGATGGACTTGAGGCCGCCGAAGATGATCGGCGCCACCACGACCACCAGCGCCACGCCGACGCTCCAGGTGGGCAGCGAGAAGGCTTCCTGCATGGCCTGGGCGATGGAGTTGGACTGCACGCTGTTGAAGGCCAGGCCGAAGGCGATGATCAGGCAGACCGAGAAGGCCACCGCCAGCCAGCGCAGGCCGAGCCCGCGCTCGATGTAGCGGGCCGGGCCGCCGCGGAAGGTGCGGTCGCCATGGTCGACCTTGTAGGCCTGGGCCAGGGTGGACTCGACGAAGCTGGTGGCCATGCCGACCAGCGCGGTCATCCACATCCAGAAGATCGCGCCGGGGCCACCGAAGTAGATGGCCACGGCCACGCCGGCCAGGTTGCCTGTGCCGACCCGGGCCGCGAGGCTCGTGGAGAGCGCCTGGAAGGAGGAGATGCCGCCATCCGATTCGCGGGAGTGGCGCAGCAGGCCGAACATGTGGCCGAAGTAGCGGAACTGGATGCCGCGGGTCATGACGGTGAAGTAGAGGCCGGCGCCGATCAGCAGGTAGATCAGCAGGCTGCCCCAGACCAGGCCGTTACCGGCGGCCACGAGGTCCGTGAAGAACGAGGGGAGGGTGAGGTCCATGGTGTCGAGTTTGCCCGTATGCGCTATGAATTCGGGGCGTCATTCTTCATGAATGGGCGGAAATGGCAAGGATCACTGAAAATATCGTCATTCACATGGAGATATTTCGTCAATCGGCGGACGACATCAGGTTAATGCTGTTGTGGGCGTATTCGAGGCCGAGAGAACGCTGGTCGCATTGTGGGGCGAGGTAAAGGTGACACGAACGCGGCAAGATCGTCGCAAGAACGCGGCAGGACCGCGAAAAGCACGCCTGCCGATGGAGCGGCGCTGGCGGTTCGGGGGGAGGGGAGAGGGGCGTGAGGGGCGATCTCGTCGATCAGGGCGAACGAGGCAAGCAACGACTCGCGCCGCCGGGCGGCGGCGCGAGTGGGGATCAGGCGTAGGTGTTGATCTGGGTGCCGACGCTGCCGTCACCGGCGAGCTGCGGGTTGGCGGATGCCGACTCGAGCAGGGCGGTGACCTGCTGCTGCTGAGTGTCCAGGGCCTCCTTGAAGATCTTCATCTGGGCCTGCTGGGCGGTCTGCGCCTGCGACAGCGCCTGGGACTGTGCGACGACGTTATTGACCGAGGTATCCATTCGACATTCCTGTATGAGTGGGTTCCGCTACCACGCTAGCAGTTTCCGCCCAGGGCGGAAAGTCGTCTCGACGGCGGTCGTGCGCCGCTCAGCTCAGCGATAGCCTGCCATCAGGTCGCGCACCAGCGGGGTGTCGGCGTCGCGATGGGTCGGCAGCTCGAAGCGGGCCCGTGCGATGGCGGTGCGCGAGAGCGTCGCCTCGATCAGCATCTCCCGATCCTCGGCCTGGGCGAGGATCTCGCCCCGCGGCCCGAGGATGCGCGACCCGCCCCAGAAGTGGCTCTCGCCCTCGGGGCCGTAGCGGTTGGCCATGATCACCGGGGTGCCGTAGGTCATGGCGTAGAAGTGCAGGTTGACCGCCCAGTTCTGCTCGTTGGAGAAGTCCTCGCTGACGATGCCCGAGGCCGAGTTGATCGGCGCGCAGAGCACTGTGGGCCTTGCCAGCAGGGCGGCGTGCACCAGCCCCGGGTTCCACAGGTCGGCGCAGATCAGCGACGTTGCCGACCAGCCCGGCTGCACGGTGCCCTGGGTGAGCTCGCTGCCGTGGGTGAAGAGCTTGCCCTCCTCGAGGCCGCCGTAGGTGGGCAGGTTGAGCTTGCGGTGCACCGCCTGCAGCTCGCCGTGCTGGAGGATCGCCAGGGCGTTGTAGTACTCGCCGGGGCTCGCCTCCTCGACGAAGCCGACCACCGTCTGCATCTCGCCGGCTTCCCGGGCCAGATCGGTCAGCCGCGGATCGTGGGCGGGACAGGCCAGCTCGATCACCTGGTTGCCGAGGCTGTAGCCGGTCAACGAGAGCTCCGGGAACACCAGCAGTTCCAGCCCGGCGTGGCGGGCCTGGGCGATCATTTCGCGGTGGCGCTCGAGGTTGGCATCGACATCGCCCAGGGTGGCGTTGATCTGGGCGGCGCCGACACGCAGGTGGTCCTGATAGTGCATGGTCGAGTCTCGCTGTTAAGGGCGGGAAGGGGAGAAGCCGCGGATCATCGCACCCACGTGGTGGCGCTTCAAGGTGGCCGGCGGCGCCACGCAGGAAGGCCGCCCGCGGGCGGCCTTCGGTCGTCAAGCGCTGCGATCGTGTTGCGATCAGAGCAGCTCGTGGGTCGCGAGGAAGTCACCGGCGACCTCCTCGATGCTCTCGCGCTCCACGTCGACCCGGGCGTTCAGGGCGGCGATGGTCTGATCGTCGAACAGCTCAGACAGGGCGTTGAGCTGATCGGCGAGCTTGGGGTTGGCCTCGAGGGTCTCCTCGCGCACCACCGGCGTGAGGGCGTAGGCCGGGAAGAAGCCCTGGTTGTCCTCGAGCACGCGGAAATCGAACGCGGGGATGCGGCCGTCGGTGGAGAAGACCAGGCCAACGTCGACGTTGCCATCGCGCAGGGCGGAGTAGATCAGGCCGGTGTCCATGCGCACGATATCATCTCGGCCGACGCGAAAGTCGTAGGCCTGCTGCAGCGGGCGCCAGCCGTCCTGGCGGGAGTAGAACTCGGTGTCCAGGCCGAAGGTGAGGTCGGCGTCGTCGTTGATGGCCGCCGCGAGGTCGTCGAGGGAGGCGATGCCCAGACGCTCGGCGCTCGCTTCGCGCATCGCCAGGGCATAGGTGTTGTTGGCGTCGGAGGGCTCGAGCCAGATGATGTCCTTATCGGCGTCCAGGGCCTTGACGCGCTGGTAGGTGGCCTCGGCCGAGAGCGACTCATCGACGTCGTTGTAGACGATCAGCGAGGTGCCGGTGTACTCCCAGTAGAGGTCGATCTGGCCGTTCTCCTGGGCCTGGCGCAGCACGCTGGAGCCCATGCCATCGAGGGTCTCCACCTCGTAGCCGAGGGCGTCGAGATACTGGCTGGTGATGCTGGAGAGGAGCAGCTGTTCGGTGTAGTTCTTGCCGCCGACGGTGAGTTCATCGGCGTGGGCGGTGCCCAGCAGCAGGGCCGGGGCGAGGCAGAGCGCGGAGAGCCTGTGCGGCAGTCGCATTTGCGGAGTCCTTTTCCATAAATGGACTCCCAGCCTGACACGAGGGCCGCCCGAGGCCAACTATTCTTTGGGCGGCCCTCTCTCATCCTTCGGGCGGCACGCCACCCGGACGACCCTGGCGAGTCGCCCGAGCGGCGCCGGCACCGTTCAGAGCAGGTCGTGCTCGTCGAGGAAGTTTTCGGCGACGCGCTCGATGGTCACCTTCTCGACGTCGACCTGGGCGTTGAGATTGGACATGGTCGAGTCATCGAGCAGGCCGGAGAGGGTGTTCATCTGCTCGGCGAGCTCGGGATTGGCCTCGAGGGTCTCCTCGCGCACCACCGGGGTCAGGGCGTAAGCCGGGAAGTAGTTCTGGTCGTCCTCGAGCACGCGGAAGTCGAAGGCCGGGATGCGGCCGTCGGTGGCGAACACCAGGCCGACCTCGACCTGGCCGTCGCGCAGCGCCTGATAGACCAGGCCGGAATCCATGCGCTTGACGTCGCCGCGGCCGACGCGGAAGTCATAGGCCTGCTGCAGCGGGCGCCAGCCATCCTCGCGGGCGTAGAATTCGGCGTTCAGGGCGAAGGTCAGTCCTTCCTCGTCGTTGACCGACTGAGCCAAGTCGGAGAGGGTCGCGATGCCGCGCTCCTCGGCGTCATCCTCGCGCATGGCCAGGGCGTAGGTGTTGTTGGCCTCGGAGGGTTCGAGCCATACCAGGCCCTTCTCGGCGTCGAGCTTCTTGACGCGGGAATAGGTCTCTTCCGGCGAGAGGCGTTCGGTGACGTCGTTGTAGTTGATCAGCGAGGTGCCGGTGTACTCCCAGTAGAGATCGATCTGGCCGTTCTCCTGGGCCTGGCGCAGTACCGCGGAGCCCATGCCGGAGCGCTTCTCGACGTCGTAGCCCAGGGCGTCGAGGTACTGGCTGGTCATGCTGGCCAGTATCTGCTGTTCGGTGAAGTTCTTGCCGCCCACCACGATCTCGTTGGCCTGGGCGGCGGTCAGGCTGCCGGCCAGTGCCGCGCCGGTGAGCAGGGTCATCAGAGTCTTCATGGAGTCGCTCCTTGTTGTGATTTCTGGGTCGTGTTGAATTTGTGATTTCTGGGTCGTGTTGAATCGGTCTTACTGAATCTGTCGGACCGAATCGGTCCTGAAGCGTTGACGCCAGATGCTTCGGTTGTCGGTGCTTCGGTTCTCGATGCTGCGGGTCTCGCTGCGTCCTGGCGCTGCGCCGGGCGTATCAGGCCCGGCTCGGGTTCACCCCTCGCGGCACCACCAAAAAGGCGGTGATGGCGATGAGCATGTCGACCACGATCGCCAGCAGCGCCGTGGGGATCGCGCCGGAGAGCATCATCACCGGGTCGTAGAGGTCGATGCCGGTGAAGATCAGCTCACCCAGGCCGCCGGCCCCGATCAGGAAGGCCAGCGGCACGGTGCCGACGTTGATCGCCAGGGCGGTGCGGATGCCGGCGAAGATCACGTAGAGGGCGTTGGGCAGCTCGACCTTCAGCAGGCGCTGGCCGGGCGACATGCCGATGCCCGCCGCGGCCTCCTTGAGGGCCGGCGAGACCCCCTTGAGGCCAGTGTAGGTGTTGCGGGTGATCGGCAGCAGCGTCGCCACGAAGAGCCCGAACACGGCGGGCACGGTACCGATGCCCAGGAAGCTCATCGACAGTGCCAGCACAGCAAGCGTGGGAATGGTGGTGCCCACGTTGAGCACCTGCATCGCGGATTCGGCGACCCGGGCCATGCTGGGGCGCGACAGCAGGATGCCCAGCGGGATGGCGACGAGGATCGCCAGGCTGCCGGAGATGGTGGTCAGCCACAGGTGCTGCACCGCCAGGTACTGGATGTCCGGCAGGTAGAAGATGAAGTCGTCGATCACGCCGCTGGATTGGCTCCAGATGCCGGCCATGAAGACGGCCACAAGCACCAGCAGGCGCATGGCCCCGGAGAGGTTCAGCGTCGGCATGGGCTTACTCCTCGCTGGCCGATGATGACGGTGACGCCTCGCCGACCGTGTCGTCGGCTCCGGAATGGGCACGGTAGCGCGAACCCAGGTGGTGGGTGATCGAGCGCTGGGTGATCTGACCGACGATGCGACCCTCGTCGTCGACGCAGGGCACCCAGGTCATGTCGTTGGAGAACATCAGCGAGGCGACCTTGCGCAGGTCGTCGTCGAGGCTCACCACCACCGGCACGCTCTGGAAGTGGTCGCGGCAGTGACCCTTGGTGGTGCGGGCCACGGCGGCGCTGACGATGCCCACCGGCTGTCGCTTGGCGTTCACCATCACGATGCTGGTCTGGTAGCCGTAGTCGTCGATGCGCGCAAGCGCGGTCTCGAGGGTGTCGTCGGGGCGCACCAGGCCAATCTCGTCGCTGGCCAGGTCGCGCACCTTGACCAGGTTGAGGCGCTTCAGCGCCCGGTCCTCGCCGAGGAAGGACTCGACGAACTCGTTCTTGGGGGCGGCGAGCAGCTCGTCGGGCTCGGAGTACTGCACCAGCTTGCCTTCGCGGAAGATGGCGATGCGATCGCCCATCTTGATCGCCTCGTCGATGTCGTGGCTGACGAACATGATGGTCTTCTTGAGGTCCTGCTGCATCTTCAGGAACTCGTCCTGAATCACCGCCCGGTTGATCGGGTCGATGGCGCCAAACGGCTCGTCCATCAGCATCACGGGCGGGTCGGCGGCCAGCGCCCGGGCCACGCCGATGCGCTGCTGCTGCCCGCCGGAGAGCTCGCTCGGGTAGCGCTTGAGGAAGGCGTCGGGCTCCAGCGCGATCATGCGCATCATCTCCCGGGCGCGCTCCCGGTACTTCGCCTTGTCCCAGCCCAGCAGCTTGGGCACCACGGTGATGTTCTCCTCGATGGTCATGTTGGGGAACAGGCCGATCTGCTGGATCACGTAGCCGATGCTGCGGCGCAGGTCCTGGGTATCGAGGCTGGTGGTGTCTTCGCCGTTGATGAACACCTTGCCCGAGGTCGGGCGGATGATGCGATTGATCATCTTCAGGGTGGTGGTCTTGCCGCAGCCGGAGGGGCCGAGCAGGATGCAGATCTCGCCGCTCGGGACCTCCATGCTGATGTGGTCGGCGGCGGTCACGGCGCCCTTGGGCGTGTCGAAGACCTTGGTCAGGCTATCGAGTCGAATCATGTGGCGGTCCTTGTCTGGGCGGCCTCGTCGGGGCGGCCGTCTTGTCGGGTCGTCAGCGGATCGGGCGGGCAGAGCGTGGCGCAGGTGACGGCTCAGGCTGTGGCGGCGGCGCGGTCCATGCCCTTGGGCGTCAGGCGCTTCTGCAGCGCCAGCAGCGAATAGTCGACGATGATCGCCAGCACGCTGACGGCCACGGCGCCGATGATCAGCTGGCGCGGATCGGACTGGGAGATGCCGCGACTGATGAAGGTGCCAAGACCCCCGGCGCCGATGTAGGCGGCGATCGCCATGACGCCGATGTTGAGCACCACGGCGGTGCGAACCCCGGCCATGATCACCGGGACGGCCAGCGGGATCTCGACCATGCGCAGGCGCTGGTTGGGACTCATGCCGATGCCGCGGGCGGCCTCGCGCAGGGCCGGGTCGACGTTGTTGATGGCCGTGTAGGTGTTGCGAATGATCGGCAGCTGCGAATAGAGCAGCACCGCGATGACCGCCGGCAGGTAGCCGATGCCCTGACCGATCAGCGAGAGGATCGGGATCATGATCCCGAACAGCGCGATGGAGGGGATCGTCACGATGATCGAGGCGATGTAGAGCACGGTCTTGGCCGCGCGCTCGTTCTTGGTGATGGCAATACCGATCGGCACCCCGGTCAGGGTGGCGATGCCGACGGCCACGCCCACCAGCGAGATGTGCTCGACCGTGCGGGATAACAGGAGCTCCAGGTTATCCAGCGCGTACTGAAACAGTTCCAATCGACGTCTCCTTTCTTCTTTGCCTCTGATGCCGGCCCGCGCCAACGCTCGGGGCGGCCGGGGAGTCGTGCGGCGTCGGCACCGCGTGCAGGGCAGTGTCAGGGTCTGGGGCGCGAAAACCGGCGTAGCGTATCAGAGTCACATAGCCAATTGTTATTGATATGAATGACGATCCAAAATGCCAATTATTGGTAATGGTGATGCTGACCCCGAAAGGCGGGGGTTGGCATGAGAATAGGGGCAAGGGGGCCATCCGGCTAGCCGAAGGCGCCCGAGGGAGGAGGCAAGGGAAGCCGGGCAAGGCAGCCGGTTGAGGCAAACGGTTGAGGCAAACGGTTGAGGCAGATCGCGAGAAGGGCTAGCGGGTCTGGAAGGCCACCCGGGTGCCGTGAGCCAGCACGCTCTGCGGGTCGCTCTGGGTGGCGGGCAGGCCGATCATCTCGTCGGTGATCTCGGCCCAGGTCAGCACGCCGTGGGTGATGCCGAGCGGCAGCAGCGCCCGGCTCACCCACTGGGTGCCGGTGAAGCGCCGGGCCTGGCCGTTGGCGTCGACCAGCTGGCTGACGCCGTGGGCATGGTGCAGGCGCACCAGGTAGTAGCCCTGGTCGATCGAGCGCACCTCGACGGTGGGCGCCTCAACAGACGGCTCAACGGCCGTGTGAGCCCGGCTGACCCGCAGCCAGTCGCCGAGGGCCTCGAGGGTCACGCGTTCGGGCAGTGGGGCAGCGCTTGCCGACATGCGGGTCTCCTTGTCTAGCGGGGCGGCAAGCAAACGCTAACCCCGGCTAGCGCAATGAACAAGATGCGGCATCCCCTCGGTGCGCCGTCGGTGCGGCCTCGAGACGCGCTACCTTGTGCAGGAAGCCCATGGCGATCAGCGGCGTCAGCACGCAGAACAGCAGCGCATAGCGCAGCGAGGCGTCGCCCAGCGACAGGCTCAGCAGGTCGCTGATGGCGCCGATGGCCAGCGGCCCCAGGCCCACGCCGAACACCGTCACCGCGACGGTCTGGATGGCCAGCGCCGTGGCGCGGGCATCGGGCGCCACCAGGTGGGTGATGTGGCTCAATACCGGCCCGACCCACCACACGGCGAAGAAGCCGTTCACGCCGCACCACAGCATGGCCACAGGCACCGGCAGCTCGCCCAGCATGATCCGCGCGTCGCTGGGCCAGAGCAGGTAGGCCAGCATGGCGACGATGCCCACCAGGTGGCCGATCTGCGGGATGCGCAGCCGCCACACCGGATGACGGCCGACCAGGCGGTCGGTGACCCAGCCGCTGAACAGCATGCCCAGCGCCGCCGAGCCGCCGCCGATCACCCCGGCCAGCAGCCCCGCCTGGCGCAGCTCCAGGCCATGGATGCGCACCAGGAAGGTGGCGTTCCACATGCCGTAAGCGTTGGCCCCCAGGGTGGTGATGGCGCTGGCGATGATCAGGGTGCGAAAGGCGGGCTGGCCCCACAGGCCGCGCACGCTGCCCAGCATGCTCTGGACGGGAAGCTCCAGGCTGGTCGGCGCGTCCCAGGTGCCGCGACGCGGCTCGCGCACCAGCACGCCGAGCAGCAGGGCGAGCCCCAGCGCAGGCGTGCCGATCACCATGAAGGCCTGGCGCCAGCCGTACTGCTCGACCAGCCAGGCGCCCAGGCTGAGTGCCAGGATGGCGGCCAGGGTCGGCGCGGTGGTGAAGCAGCTGATGGCGAAGGCACGCCGCCGCGGCGGATAGAGGTCGGCGATCATCGACAGCGACGAGGCCGTGACCGGCGCCTCGACCACCGCCACCAGCATGCGCGCCAGCACCAGCACGAAAAAGCCGGTGGAAAGCCCGCAGAGGATCGTCGCCAGCCCCCAGCAGAGCGCGCACAGGCCCAACAGCCGGGTGCGCGGCACGCGATCGGCCTGGCGGCCGGCGATCAGCGCGAAGACGGCGTATACCGCGGCGAAGGCCAGTCCGGAGACCAGCCCCATGGCGGTGTCGCCGACCCCGAACTCGCGCTGGATCGGCCCGATCATCACCGCCAGCACCTGGCGGCCGATGAAGTTGTCGGTATAGAGCAGGGTCAGCAGCAGCAGCAGGCCGTGGCGCCGCCAGGGCGACGCTACGGGACCCGCCGCGACGGAGGCGGAGGCGGTCATCGGCGCTATCCGGCCTGGCGTTCGCGGGCCATGGACATGGCGGTGTCGTCGATCATGTCCTCCTGGCCGCCCACGGTGCCGCGCCGGCCGAGCTCGACCAGGATGTCCCGGGCCGGCACGCCGTACTTCTTCTCGGCGCGCTGGGCGAACAGCAGGAAGGAGGAGTAGACCCCGGCATAGCCCAGCGTCAGGGCGTCGCGGTCCAGCCGGATCGGCTGATCCATCAGCGGCACCACCAGGTCCTCGGCGACGTCCATCAGCGCGAACAGGTCGACGCCGTGGGTCACGCCCATGCGCTCCAGCACCGCCACGAAGACCTCCAGCGGGGTGTTGCCGGCGCCGGCCCCGAGGCCCGCGGCCGAGCCGTCGATGCGCGAGGCGCCGGCCTCGATGGCGGCCAGCGAGTTGGCGACGCCCATGCCCAGGTTGTGGTGGCCGTGAAAGCCGATCTCGGTGGCCGGGTCGAGCTCGCGACGCAAGAGGTTCAGTCGCTCGCTGACGTCGTCGGGCAGCATGTAGCCGGCGGAGTCCGTGCAGTAGATGCAGTTGGCGCCGAAGGCCTCCATCAGCCGCGCCTGCTCGAGCAGCTGCTCCGGCGAGATCATGTGCGCCATCATCAGGAAACCGACGGTATCCAGGCCCAGCCGGCGCGCCATGCCGATGTGCTGCTCGGCGACGTCGGCCTCGGTGCAGTGGGTGGCGATGCGGATGGTGGAAACGCCGAGGTCCTGGGCCATGCGCAGGTGATCGACGGTGCCGATGCCCGGCAGCAGCAGGGCGGAGACCCGCGCCTGCTGCATCTTCGGGACGACCGCCTTGAGGTACTCCTCGTCGCTGTGGGCGGGGAAGCCGTAGTTGAGCGAGGCGCCGCCCAGGCCATCGCCGTGGGTGACCTCGATCAGCGGCACCCCGGCCCGGTCGAGGCCGGTGGCGATGGCGACCATCTCGTCGAGGCTGATCTGATGCCCCTTGGCGTGCATCCCATCGCGTAGGGACATGTCGTGCAGGGTGACGCGCTTGCCGTGCAGGTTCATGGTGCGCTCCTCAGGCGGTGACGGGGGTGAGGTCGAGATTGCCGCTGGCGAGCTCGGCGGCGAACATCTCCGCGGTGCGCATCGCCGAGGCGGTCATGATGTCGAGGTTGCCGGCGTAGGTGGGCAGGAAGTCGCCCAGCCCCTCGACCTCCAGGTAGACCGAGACCTTGCGGCCGTCGAACACCGGGCCGTTCTTGAGCCGGTAGCCCGGCACGTAGCGCTGCACCTCCTCGATCATGGCGTGGACCGAGTCGGTGATCGCCGCCTGGTCCGGGTCGTCGACGGTCAGGCAGTGGATGGTGTCGCGCATGATCAGCGGCGGCTCGGCGGGATTGATCACGATGATCGCCTTGCCACGCCGCGCGCCGCCCACCTGCTCGACGGCGCCGGCGGTGGTGCGGGTGAACTCGTCGATGTTCTGGCGGGTGCCCGGGCCCACCGAGCGCGACGACACCGTGGCGACGATCTCGCCGTACTCCACCGCCTGGACGCGACTCACTGCGTTGACCATGGGGATCGTCGCCTGGCCGCCGCAGGTCACCATGTTGACGTTCATGGTGCCATTGCCCAGGTGCGCCTCGAGGTTGACCGGCGGCACGCAGAAGGGGCCGATGGCGGCCGGCGTCAGGTCGATCATCAGCACGCCCTTGGCGTTGAGACGGCGCGAGTTTTCGGCGTGGGCATAGGCCGAGGTGGCGTCGAAGGCGATCTGGATGCCGTCCTCCTCGACGTGGGGCAGCAGGCCGTCGAGGCCCTCGGCGGTGGTCTTCAGGCCCATCTGGCGGGCTCGCTCCAGGCCCTCGGAGGCGGCATCGATGCCGACCATCCACACGGGCTCCAGCAGGGGGCTGCGGGCCAGCTTGTAGAGCAGGTCGGTGCCGATGTTGCCGGAGCCGATCAGGGCACAGCGGATCTTGTTCATGGGGGGTGACCCTCCAGTCAGGGGATGGCGAATCGGAAGTTCGTCAGGCGAAGGCGATCGCGCAGTCGCCAAGGCCCTCGATGCTCAGGTGGAAGCGGTCGCCGGCCACCACCGGGATCAGCGGCGCCAGGGCGCCCGAGAGGATCAGTTCACCGGCGCGCAGCGGGATGCCGTAGCCGCCCAGGGTGTTGGCAAGCCAGGCGACGGCCTCGGCGGGATGACCCTGGACCGCGGCGCCGGTGCCCTGGCCGACGCGCTCGCCGTTGCACCAGATCTGCATCTGCGCCGCCGCCAGGTCGAGTTCGCCCGGCGCGCGGCGGGTCTCGCCGATCACGAAGACGCCGCAGGAGGCGTTGTCGGCCACGGTGTCCTCGATGCGGATGCGCCAGTCGTCGATGCGTGAGTCGACGATCTCGAAGCAGGGGCTCACCCAGTCGGTGGCAGCCAGCACGTCGTCACGGCTGATGCCGGGACCGATCAGATCGGCCTTGAGCATGAAGGCGATTTCGCCCTCGGCGCGGGGCTGGATCAGCCCGGCCTCGGCAAGCGAGACGCAGGCGCCGGGCGGGTAGTGCATGCGGTCGGTGAGAAAGCCGAAGTCCGGCTGGTGGACGTCGAGCATCTCCTGGACGGCGCGGCTGGTGACGCCGATCTTCTTGCCGATCACGCGCTCGCCGTCGGCCTCGCGGCGCGCGAGCGCATGCAGCGAGATGCGATAGGCGGCGTCGATGCCGAACTCGCCGTGGCGCGTGGTCAGCGGCGTCACGCTGCGGGCCTGCTGGAGGGCGTCGAACAGCTCGTCGCCCAGCGCCTCGATCAATGCGGAATTCATGATGGGTCTCCTCGAGGATCAGCCCGGCCAGACGCTGCCTTCGGCGCCGCCATCGACCTCGATGACCTTGCCGGTCACCCAGGCGGCGGCCGGGGTGGCGAGATAGAGCGCGGCGGCGGCGATGTCCTCCGCCTCGCCCAGGCGCTGCAGGGGCGTGTTGCGCGCCATGCCCTCGAGCATCTCGGCGGAGGCGGCGTTCTCGAGCGCCGCGGTGCGGATCGGCCCCGGGGCGATGGCGTTGATGCGCACGTCCGGCGCGAAGTCCTGGGCGAGCAGCCGGGTGAGCTGCGTCAGCGCCGCCTTGGCGGTGCCGTAGGCGCTGAAGTGGCGCTGGATGTAGCGCGCCGCCCCGGAGGTGATGTTGATGACGTTGCCGCCGCCCGCCTCGCGCATGTGCGGCACGCTGAGGCGAGTCAAGGCGTAGGCGGAGGTGACGTTGAAGTGCAGCACCTGGTCGAGCTGCTCGGGCGTCATCTTCAGCGGGTGGCTGGGGCCCGAGCCGCCGGCATTGTTGACCAGGTGGGTGAGCCGGCCCATCTCCTCCCGGGTGCGGGTGATCAGCGCCTCGCGCTTGGCCTCGTCGTTGACGTCGCAGCGGATCGCCAGGGCGCGGCGGCCCAGCGAGCGCACCTCCTCGGCGACCGCCTCCACGTCGGCCAGGGTGCGCGCCGCGCAGACCACGTCGGCGCCGGCCTCGGCGTAGGCCAGGGCGATGGCCCGGCCCAGGCCGCGCCCGGCGCCGGTTACCACGGCGACCTGGCCGTGCATGGTGAAGCGATCGAGAATCGTGCTCATGGTCATGCTCCTTCCTGCAGGGTCGAGTGGGCGGGGCGCACCTCGGCCATCGACCAGAGGTCGGGCAACCCCGGGTCGCTGTCGGTGATCAGCCGCTTGAGCAGCAGCTTCAGGGCCAGGGTGTCGCCCGGCCCCAGGCGCGCGGCGATCTCCTCCTCGACCGCCTTGGCCGAGGCGATCTGGTGCAGCGCCAGGTCGCGCCCCTCGCCGGTCAGCCGGTAGCGCAGCGCCTCGCCGTCGCGCTCGACGGCCGCATAGCCGCGGGCCGACAGGGTGTCGAGGTCGACCTGGGTGACCGCGGCGCCGGTGTAGTCGATGAAGCCGTTGAGCTCCTCGAGGGTCAGGCCGTCACGGATCACCAGCACCGAGAGGATGAAGAACGCCGTGTCGTCCAGGGGCGTGGTCGGCTGCTGCCGGCGCAGCTGATAGAGCATCTGGAAGTGGGCGCGGCCCAGCAGGTAGCCCATCAGGTCCTCGGTGTAGCTGCACTCCGGCGGCGGCGTGCTCTGGGTCAGCCGCGGCGCCTGGCGGGGCTTGCGGGCGGTCAGCGCGTACTGGCCGCTCTGGAACACCAGCGGCGGCAGCTCGCTCTGATCGAAGGCCAGCACCTCGCCGACGAAGATCACGTGATCGCCGCCGTCGTGGGTGAAGACCGTGCGGCACTGGAAGCGCGCGGTGCAGTCGTGCAGCAGCGGCGCCTCGGTGACGCCGCTGTCCAGTGCCGTGTCGGCGAACTTGTCCTCGCCGCGGGAGGCGAAACGATTGGAGAGCGGCTCCTGATCCACCGAGAGCACGTGCACGTTCCAGTGCCCCGACTCCTCGAACACCGGCAGGCTGTTGGCGTTCTTTGCCAGGCTCCACAGCACCAGCGGCGGGTCCAGCGACACCGAGTTGAAGCTGTTGGCGGTGATGCCGACGGGGGTGCCATCCGCGCCGCGAGCGGTAATGATGGTGACCCCGGTCGTGAAGGTGCCCAGGGCGTTGCGAAAGGCGTGGGTGTCGAAATGACCGTGACTCATGGAGGGGCTCCTGCCGGTTGTCGTCATCGGAGTATCGTTGCCGCGCCGGGCCGGCTCATCGTCTTTCCGGACTAACCCCGGCGGCGCGATGCGCCGCCACGGCGTCGTCCGATCGGACGACGCCGTGGCCGGCCAGGGTCGCTACAACGTAGGCTGAGGTGAGGTCCCGGTCGGTACGACCGGCCATCGACACCCCCCAATCGACAACAATCACACGCATCGAGAAAGGAGCCTGGCATGGTGGGAACGAGTCACGTCGATGACATCGCACGGCTGCGCGAGGGGCAGCAGGCGGCATTCACGGCGGCCGGCGAGGTGCCGATCGAGGAGCGCCGGCGGCGCCTGCAGCAGGTGATCGACCTGCTGGTCGAGTATCACGAGCCGCTCGTCGAGGCGATGGACGCCGACTTCGGAGGGCGCCATCCCGGTTATTCGCTGATGAACGATATCCTCGGCTCGCTGGGTTCGCTCAAGCACGTCCGCGACCACGTCGAGTCCTGGATGCAGCCCGAGGCGCGCACGCCCTTCGCGCCCTTCGACCAGCTCGGCGCCGAGGCCTGGGTGATGTATCAGCCCAAGGGCTCGGTGGGCATCATCGGCACCTGGAACGCGCCGCTGTTCACCCTGCTGAGCCCGCTGGCCTGCGTGCTGGGCGCCGGCAATCGCGCGGTACTCAAGCCCTCGGAGCTCGCGCCGCGCACCGCCGAGGTGCTCGCCGGGGCCGTTGCCGAGCGCATCGACCCGGCGATCATCGGCGTGGTCACCGGCGGGGTGGAGGTCGGCGCCGCCTTCGCGGCCGAGCCCTTCGACCACCTGGTGTTCACCGGCAGCACCGCGGTGGGGCGCAAGGTGATGGCGGCGGCCGCTCCCAACCTGGTGCCGGTCACCCTGGAGCTGGGCGGCAAGTCGCCGGCGATCCTCGGGCGCAGCGCCGACCTGACCGAGGCGACCCGACGCCTGGCCCTGGCCAAGTCCACCAATAGCGGCCAGCTCTGCATCAGCCCCGACCTGCTCTACGTGCCGCGCGAGCGCCTGGAGGAGACCCTCGAGGGGCTCCAGGCGGCCTACGCCGGCTTCTACCCCCGCGCCGCCGACAACCCCGACGTGGTGCCGATCATCAACGACGCGCACCTGGCACGTCTCGACGGCTACCTCGACGAGGTCACCCGCGCCGGCACCCGGGTGGAGACGACGCCGGATGAGCCGATCGTCGAGGACGGCCGCCGTCGCCCCCTGCGGCTGGTCGTCGATCCGCCCCGGGACAGCCGCCTGATGCACGAGGAGATCTTCGGGCCGCTGCTGGTGGTACTGCCCTACGACGAGATCGACGGCGTGATCGACGAGATCAACGCCCGCACCCGGCCGCTGGCGCTCTACTACTTCGGCGAGGAGGCCGATGAGCAGCGCCGGGTGCTGGGGCGCACCCTCTCGGGCGGGGTGACGATCAACGATGCGCTGATGCACGCGGCGATGCATGATGCGCCCTTCGGCGGCGTCGGCGCCTCCGGGATGGGGCACTACCACGGTCGTGAGGGCTTCAAGGCGTTCAGCCACATGCGCACGGTGTTCCGCGCCGTCGATGACGACCCGCGTGCCGACTGGGGCGTCCTGCCGCCCTATGGCGAGAGTTTCTACGCGGCCATGAAGGCCCAGGTGGTGTCGGAGTGAGCGGGCTCGAACGCGAGGCGGCGCCCCTGCCCGAGACCCTGATCGGGCGCCGCGACGGCGCCCTGCTGCGCCTGACGCTGAACCGTCCCGGCAGCCTGAACGCCCTGGATAAGGCGCTCTATCATGCGCTCGCCGACGCCCTGGCAGCGGCCGAGGCCGACGACGAGATCGACGCGGTGCTGATCGACGGGGCTGGGGAGAGCTTCTGTGCCGGCAACGATCTGCACGATTTTCTCGCTGTCGGCGACCGGGACGAGGCGCTGGCCGCGCCGCGCCGGCTGCTCGAGGCGCTGGCGGGCTTCTCCAAGCCGCTGATCGCCCGGGTGCAGGGCCACGCGGTGGGCATCGGCACTACGCTGCTGCTGCACTGCGACCTGGTGCTTTGCCGAGACGATGCGCGTTTCGCGCTGCCCTTCACCCGGCTGGGGCTGGTACCGGAGGGCGGCAGCAGCCTGCTGCTGCCGGGGCTGGTCGGCCATCCACGCGCCTTCGAGTGGCTGGTGATGGGCGAGCCCTGTGACGCTGAGGAGGCCCGGCGCCTGGGGCTGGTCAACGCCGCCCTGCCCGGTGAGGCGCTGGACGTGGCCGTCGAGCGCTACCTGACGCGGCTGCTGGCGCTGCCCCAGGCCGCGGTGCGCCGGAGCAAGGCGCTGCTGCGCGCCCCGCGCCGGGAGGCGCTGGCGGAGGTGATGCATGATGAGCTCGACGCCTTCGCCGAGCGTCTTGCCAGCGACGAGGCCCAGGCGGCCCTGCGGGGCATGCTGGAGGGACGACGCTAGGCCGGCACCTGTCAGATACTCGACACCGGACCCTATCTCGACACCGGAGACGAAAAAGGGCGACGCCGCGGCGTCGCCTTTTTTTGTGCCATCAACCTTCGTGGCATAAAAAAACCCACCGACCGCGTCGGTGGGAAATACAGCACCACGTCAATGTACGGGGATCAGAAGGCCTTCTTGACCACCAGGGAGAGGATGTCGCGGTCGGTCAGCAGGCGCTGGGACTCGGGATCCTCGGTTTCGGCGCCGCCGAAGAAGGCGTTGTAGTTCAGGCCGGCCTGCAGGCCCGTGGGGCGGTGGGTGAAGTTGGCGCTGACGCTGGCGCGCTTGTCGCCCTCGCCGCCGACGCCGCCGGTCAGGGTGCGGCCGCTGATCTGCTGGGAGTAGCTGATCGGCACGCTGAGATCCCAGGCCTCGCTGATGCCCGGATAGCTCAGCGACAGGGTGGTGGCGAAGGCCAGGCCGTGATTGGAGAAATAGAGCTCATCGGTCTCCGGAGCCATCGCCTCGGGCAGGGCCTCGGTGCCCTCTATACGGCGAGCATCGGCGTCCAGCACGTTCACATAGGCCACCTCGGCGAGCAGCAGCGCGCTGTCGGCGAACGGCGTGCGGCCGATGTTGTACATGGTGTTGAGGTTGGCCTGAAGGATCTCCGCCCGGGTGGGCGAGGGAACGGACTCACCAAAGAGCTCGGTATCCACCAACACCGGTGCCCCATCCTTGTAGGAGAGCTCTCCGGCGATCGAGGCCTTGCCCATGGCGGTGGTGAAGGTGGCGCCGATCAGGTCGACGTCGTCGAAGTAGCGCACCCGATAGCTGTTCTCCAGGGGGTTGATATCGGTAAGCGGAATGCGGTCGTGGTAGTTCAGGTAGTAGAGACCCACCTCGGTGTTGAGGCTCAGCCGGTAGCGGGCGCCGACGCCCCACTGGCCGAAGTCGTCCGGCTCGTCGGTGCCTACGCGAACACCAAAGGAACAGCTGCCGCCGATGAAGGGCCCGAGGCACTCGCCGCCCCGGCCGACCACGTCGCTGGAGCTTAGGTAGGCGCCCGGCTCGGGGACGATGGTGCGATGCCAGCCATACTGGGCGTGGGCGAGCAGAGAGAGGTCGTTGCCGATCTGCATCTGCATCGACACCTGATCCTCGGGGAGCAGGATGTCCTTGACCTCGGTGCCGGCGATGTCCGACTTGGTGCCGTCCACCGGCCCCTGGGCGATGGAGATGCTGGGCAGGAACAGCGCTTCGCCCCAGGAAACCACCTGCTTGCCCACGCGGAAGTTGGCCAGCACATCATCGCCGAAGGTCTGGGTGGTGTAGCCGTAGAAGTCGAGCAGCCGCGAGTAGCCGCCGTGATAGCGCTTGGCCGCGTCGGTGAACTCGCTCGGGTCGCCGGCGTAGTTGACCGGGCCGTCGTTGGGCGTTGAGCCGTGATAGACATCGTCGTAGAAGGTACTGGCCGAGGCCACCACCCCCGTGCGGCCCTTGTAGAGCCGCGATTCCACCAGCAGGCTCAGCCGGTTGGAGGTCAGGTCGCCCTGGTCGAAGTTGTTATTGCCGTCGTTGCCGCTGGTGAAGTCCTCGAGCTCGCTGTCCCGATCCTCGAGGCGCGAGGAGAGGGTATAGGTGGCGGTGGCCTGCCAGTCCAGGTTCACGCCGCCGCCCAGGTCGACGGTCTCGCCGGCCAGCACCACGGGCGAGACGCTGGCCGCCATGATGGCGGTCGCGAGGGGATGGGCACGAAGCGATCGGAGCATTGTCATTGTTCTTCCCTTGCCTGAATGAGGTGTCGTGTCGCCGATGATGAGGTAGTGATCAGGGTCGCCATTCCGCTGGCAGTCGGCCTTCCGTGCTGCGATCTATCGCCGCATTCCTCCTCGCCCCGAGGCACCGATGGCGCAAGGGACGATGGGAAAGGAGACCGGGTCCTGACGGGGAGGGCAGGCGATGCCTGCCGTCCCCTAGCCTTGAAGGATCAGAAGCTGTTGGCGCGCAGCGAGGCGGGCGTGAACATGTCGGGCGTCAACTGGCCGCGATTGAGAATCGGGCCCTTATCCAGATCCTGGAAGAGGTTGTAGGCGACGTAGCCGCCGGAACTCAGATCCTGATAGAAGCTGGTGCCGGCGTGGAAGGATTCGACGTCCGGCAGGTAGTAGTAGTTGACGTAGCCGTGCTGGACGAGCTCGCCGCGGGTGTCGTAGTAGTCGGCCATCAGGCCGTGCCAGCTGTCCTCATCGATGTACAGCACGCGCTTGCCATACTTGTGGCGATAGTCGCTCTTCAGGTTGCCTTCCAGCACCCAGACGCGACGCAGCTCGTAGCGCATGAAGTCGGGGTTCGGGTGGTCGGGCTGGAGCAGGGTATCGTAGCTGACGTCCTCGCCATGCAACCGATAGGTGTTGATCGGGACATAGATCTCCTGCTTGCCCTTGAGCGACCAGTTGTAGCGAATGGGCGCGCCATTCATCAGACGATCCTGGTCGATGGTGATCTTGCCCCCGGTGCCGGCGGCAGGGGTGTCGAAGCCGTATTCCGGCAGCTGACGCACGCGTCGCGTGCCGGGATTGTAGTTCCAGGCCAGGCGATCATCGGTGAAGTTGACGGGCTCGGAGGAGACCGAGGTGGAGCCCTTGTCGCGGGTCGGCAGCAGCGTCTTGGTGTTGGCGTAGGCCATCACGCCTTCCATGGGCTCGCCCAGCTCGCTGGGCTCGGTGACCACGTTGAGGCCGAGGTAGCGCGTCTGGCCCCAGGTGATGGTGCCGCTGGCGCTGACCTCGGCGATGTCGCGCTTCTCCATGACCTCGGTGTAGGCGCGGTAGGGGAAGTTATGGTTGGCCAGCACCTTCAGGGCCTGGTCTGACCCGTCGGGAATGGGGAAGGGCACGGCTCCCTTGTAGCCGGTGAAGCCGAGCCCGTTGTCGATGAGGCGGGCATCCACGGCGTTGAGCTTGGCGATATCGCAGACCTCGTCCGGATAGCGGAAGATGCGCTTGCCGTCGTAGACCGGGATCTCGTAGCTCTGCGGGTAGCGCTCGAACATCGCCCTCTGCCCCTCGGTCAGGTGCTCGGCGTGTTCCTGCCAGTTGGCGCCGGTGATCACCAGGCGCGGCGTGTCGCCGGCGAACGGGTTCACCGGGTGCTGGCCGACGTGGGGGGTATAGCTGCTGACGCCCGGCAGCTTGCCCAGCCACTCGCCGGTGAAGGGCGGAATGGTGCCGTCGGCATTGCCGGCGGCGTTGCCGCCCAGGCAGGTGAGCTCGTTACCGAGCTTCTGTGCTTGCTGAGGAGACACCTGGGCCTGTGCCGCGCCGACGGTGAGCGACAGGGCAAGCGCAGAGGTGAGAGAGCCTAGCAGGTACTTGTTCTTCATGCTTCCTCCTCCCGGGAGATGGGAAATCAGTGAGAATGCCTTCTTGTTGTTGTGTCTGAATGATTGCGTGCCTCTGGCGCTGCGACCTCGTCCTTTCAGACTAAGTGCGACATTTTTATGTCGGAGGGAAATGCAGGTAGTTAAGGGCTAATTGATCGACCGCTAATAATTTGATCTACGGTCGATATTGCCGGTTGAGATAGCCGGAATAGCGATTGCCGATTCACCGGATAAGACGGCCGAAAACCTGACCCATCAGACGGCGAATGGCGCCGGAATATCACCTAAAAGGCCAGCCACGACGAGCGAGAATGGCGGACGATCGCCGCAGCGCCGGAGAGGAGTTTCCGGCGCCTTCATGCGTGAGGGTGTGGCGTCATCGCGCCCGGCCGAGGGGCTTAGCCGCTGTAGGCGGTGGCCCCGCGGGGCACGTAGACGCCCTCGCACTGATCGAGGAACTCCTGGACGCGTTCGCGCGGATTGTAGAACTGCTTGTACCATAGCCGAGCCTTCATGAAGGGGCCGTCGCTGGGGATGAACATGCCGTTGAAGCAGGGCGCCTTGTTGGTCCAGACCTCGAAGTCCTGCATGAAGGCCAGCAGGCTGGCGTGCTGGAACTGGCGGGCGGCGATGGTGTCCTGCACCGTCACCTTGTCGCTGTCGCTGGGCGACTTGACCAGCAGGGCGTGCCACACCTTGATGGTGCCGTCCTCGATCGGCGTGTGGGTGATCATCAGGATGCTGTCGTAGTAGCCGGTCAGGTGCGAGATCAGCACGCCGGGGCCGTGATAGCTGGTGTCGGTGTGCAGGATCGGGCTGCCGCCGTCCTCGCGGACCAGGGTACGGTGCGGGCCGCACTGGCGCTGGGTGGCGACGTGGCCGCGGAACTCGTTCTCGTAGCGCTCGACCGTCGAGCCGTGGATGGGGCCGAGGTGGCCGTAGTCGCAGATGTTGTCGATGACCTCCTGGGGGTGCTGCTCCAGGGTGCCCAGGTCGTCGAACTGCCACTGCACCCAGGCCGGGTCGTGCCACTGCGGCAGCGACGGGTGATCCCACTGGGGCTCGCCGCCCTCCGGGTCGTGCCAGATCCAGATGGCGCCGAGGCTCTCGGTCACCGGCCAGGACTTGATGCAGGCGGTCTTGGGAATCGGGCCGTCGTGGTACGGAATGTCGTCGCACTGGCCGTCGGGGCCGAAGCGCCAGGCGTGATAGGGGCAGCGGATGCTGTCGCCCTCGACGTTGGTACCGCCGCCATCGATGATCACGTAGGAGGTGTCGTTGCGCGCCGCCAGGTGGGTCTTCATGTGCGGGCAGTAGGCGTCGAGCAGCACGATGCGCCCGGTCTCCTGACCGCGGTAGAGGGCGAAGTCGCGACCGAAGAAGCGCAGCGCCAGCGGCTTGTGGGTGTTGACCTCCGCGGAGGTGGCGATCATGAACCAGCCCCGCGGGAAGGTGAAGTCACCGAGACGATAATCCTGGGAAGTCGCCATCTGATGCTCCTCTTGTTAGATGTGTTGGACGTATGGGATGGGTGGCGTGCCTGTCGAGTCGATTGTCGAGTCTGCCGCCGGGAAGCTCATACCCTGTTTGGACGATACGGCCCGGCCGGTCAGCTGGACGGCGCGTCACGTCCCCGACGCCGCCTGCTGAGCGGCCGAGGCGTCGCCCATTTCCCGGGTCCGCTGCTGGTAGTGAGGAATGGCGATGGCCAGCAGCAGCGCCGTCAGCAGCAGCAGGCAGAGGATGCTGGCCAGGGCGTAGCGCAGCCCGTCGGGGCCCATGGAGGCGGTGAAGGCGTCGCTGAGGACGCCGGAGAGCAGCGGCCCGAAGCCCGCTCCCAGCAGGGTGATGCCGAGGTTGAGCAGGGCCGCGCCCATGGCGCGCTGGTGGGCGTTGAGCATGTGGCTGGTGGCGGCATAGGCAAGCGACGGCCACCAGCTGTTGAAGAAGCCGAAGCCGGCGGCGAACAGCATGGCGTGCGGCACCCGCAGCTCGCCGAACTGCCAGGCGCCGGTGGCCGGCCACAGCACGAAGGCGATCCCCATGGGAATGCTGATCAGCACGCCGAGCAGCGGCATGCCGAGCTGCCAGCGGGTATCCTGGCGACACAGCCGGTCGCAGTACCAGCCGCTGAACAGCGCCCCTGCCGCCGCGCTCAGGCCGCTGGCGATGCCGAACAGCAGGCCGGCCTCGGCCATGCTGAGATCGTGGCTGCGCAGCAGGAAGGTCGGTGCCCAGATGCCGTAGCCGTAGCCCGCCATGCCCGCCATGCCGCAGGCCAGGCAGAGCAGGGCGAAGCCGCGGATCGCCATCAGCGTGCCGAGCTGCTGCCACAGCGAGGCATCCGGTCCGGCGGTGGCGCCCGGGGCGTCCTGGGCGCCGCGCTCGGGCTCCCAGGTCAGGCGCAGCAGCACGGCCAGCAGCAGGCCGGGGGCGCCGAAGGCCAGGAAGGTGACGCGCCAGCCATAGGTCTGGGCCAGCCAGCCGCCCAGCACCATGGCCACCAGCAGCCCCAGGTGCGGCCCCATCATGAACAGGCTCATGGCCAGCGAGCGCCGCTCGCGGGGGTAGAGATCGGCGACCATCGACACCGACGGCGCCATGCCGCCGGCCTCGCCGATGGCCACGGTCATGCGCGCCAGCAGCAGCTGCCAGAACTGCTGGGCCATGCCGCAGGCCATGGTCGCCAGGCTCCACAGGCCGCAGCAGACCGCCACCATGTTGCGGCGGTTGGCGCCGCGGTCGGCCATCCGCCCCAGCGGCACGCCCAGCATCGCGTAGAGCAGGGCGAAGGCGATGCCGGTCAGCAGGCCCATGACCGTATCGGAGGCACCGAACTCCTGCTTGATGGGTTCGATGACGATGGCGATGACGTTGCGGTCGATGAACGAGAACACATAGACCAGCGCGAGCAGCGTGAGGCTCAGGTGTGCGCGCCAGCCGGGCGCTGGCGCGGCTCGATCGGAAGCCGTCATGGATCACCTCGGGGGTAGCGGGAAGGTTTGAAGGGCCCGGAAGGCGCCTCGGGCGCCCAGGACGACGGCATCGTCGAATGGTCGACCTCGCCCCACATCGTCCTTTTGGACGTATTGGGATGAGGCCCGAGGCTTCTAGATTGACGATGACCCCAGGGCGGCAGGCCGCCAGGATGGGACGAGGATTCTTGACGGGAGAGACGGCATGACGGTCAGCGATGTGCAGCGCACCCACCGCAAGCGCCGGGAGCGAGAGGCCCTGGAGTACCCCTTCGTCACGCCGGCGGCCCTCGGCGAGGTGGAGACGGTCGCCGAGGGCGTGCTGTGGGCCCGGGTGCCGATGCCCATGTCGCTGGACCACATCAACGTCTACCTGCTGCGCGATCACGACGGCTGGTGGCTGGTCGATACGGGGCTGAACACCGCCCGGGGGCGCGAGGTGTGGGAGCGCCTCGCCGCCGAACGCCTCGAGGGGCTGCCGTTCAAGGCGCTGATCTGCACCCACTTCCACCACGATCACATCGGCCTGGCGCACTGGCTGATGGAACGCTTCGGCCTTCCGCTCTACATGAGTCACGGTGAATACTTTTCGATGCGGGCGCTGGCCAGCGCCCAGGCGCCGCCCCTGCCGGAGGACCAGCGCCACTTCTACGAACGGGCGGGCATGCCCGCCGACGACATCGACGCCATGTTCGCGGCGTTTCGTCACTTCGCCCATAGCCCGCCGCATCCCGAGGCCTTCCATCGCCTGCGCGATGACGACCGACTGAGCATCGGCGGGCGCGACTGGCGCGTCATCATCGGCGAGGGGCACTCGCCGGAGCACGTCTGCCTGTATGCTCCCGAGGATCGACTGCTGATCGCCGGCGACCAGCTGCTGCCGGAGATCAGCTCCAACGTGATGGTCAGCAACATCGAGCCGGAGGCCGATCCGTTGGGCGGCTGGCTGGCCTCCCTCGATCGACTGGCGACCCTGGCGCCGGACACCCTGGTGCTGCCCTCCCACGGCCCGGTGTTCCGGCAGCTGCCGGAGCGGGTGCGCCAGCTGCAGGAGCATCACGAGCGCCAATTCGTGTTGATTCGTGAGCTGGCCGAGCGCTCGCCGGGCTTCACCGCCTTCGACGCCATGTGCCGCCTGTTCCCCCGCGCCTTGCCCCCCACCGAGAAGCTCCTCGCCCTGGGCGAGGCGCTGGCCCATCTCGCCCTGCTGCGGCGGCGCGGGGAGCTCGTCAGGCGCCCGGGTCGGGACGTCGATGGCTTCTACCCGGCGACCGGCCCCGGGTCCGGCGACTGAGCGGCCGAGATTCGACGCAACGCTGATAAATGGAGACAACAATAATGTACGAGCGCATGCCCACCAGCGAGATCTACTCCCAGCTGACCCAGGCCGGGGCGCCCTTCGAACTCACCGAGGTGGAGGTGGCCGGGCAGCGCCTGACCGCCTACCGCCATGCTCCCGCCTCGCTGCCGGCGCTGCTGAATGAAGGCCGACGCCATGGCGACGCGATCTTCATGATCTATCGCGGCGAGCGCTGGAGCTTCGCGCGCTTCTTCGCCGAGGTCGACGCCCTGGCCGGCTGGTGGCACGCCCGCGGGGTGGTGCCGGGCGAGCGCATCGCCATCGCCATGCGCAACCGGCCGGAGTGGGCGGTGGCCTTCACCGCCGCCGCACTGCTCGGCGCGGTGCCGGCGCCGATCAACAGCTTCGGTCTCGGCAACGAGCTGCGCCAGGCCCTGGAGGATCTCGCGCCCCGCTGGCTGTGCTGCGACAGCGACCGGCTGGCGCGCCTCGAGGGCGACCCGGGCGTGGCCGACTGTGCCGTGCTGCGCCTCGGCGAGCCGGTGACCGAGGCGCCGGGCGTGGCGGTCCACGACTATGCCGATGCGGTGGCCACCCTGGTGGCCGCGCCGCCCGAGGTGGCACCCGCCGCCGATGATCCCGCGCTGATCCTCTTTACCTCCGGCGCCACCAGTCGCGCCAAGGGCGTGCTGTCGACCCATCGCGCGGTCTGCCAGGCGATGATGAACATCGACTTCATCGGCGCCCTGTCGGGGATGACCTCGCCCGAGACCGTGGCGCGCATCCAGCAGAGCGGCCTCTCGCCCACCACCCTGACCGCCGTGCCGCTGTTTCACGTCAGCGGGCTGCACGCCCAGCTGCTGAGCGCGCTGCGCCACGGTCGCCGGCTGGTGTTCCTGCACCGCTGGGACACCCGTGAGGCGCTGGCGCTGATGCGCGAGGAACGCGTGACCCAGTTCAACGGCGCGCCCTCCATGGTGCGTCAGCTGATCAACGAGGCCGACTTCGACGCCCCGGAGCTTCAGTCCAGCCTGATGGCGCTCGGCTTCGGCGGGGCGGGGCTGTCGGAGGACCTGATCGATTCGGTACTGGCGCGGCTGCCGAACAAGATGCTCGGCATCGGTTTCGGCATGACCGAGACCAACGGCGTGGGGGCGGCGATCTCCGGCAATCTGTTCGCCGCCAACCCGCGCAGCGCCGGGCTGATCTCGCCGCTGATGGAGCTGCGCGTGACGTCGCCCGACGGCACCGCGCTGTCCCACGGCGAGGTCGGCGAGATCTGCCTGCGCGGCGTGTCGCTGATGCGCGAGTACTGGGGCAACCCGCGGGCCACCCGCGAGACGGTGGTCGACGGCTGGCTGCATACCGGCGATCTCGGCTATCGCGACGAGGAAGGCTTCCTCTACGTGGTCGATCGCCTCAAGGACGTCATCAACCGCAGCGGCGAGAACATCGCCGCCGCCGAGATCGAATCCTGCCTGATGAGGCACCCCGCGGTGATCGAGGCCGCCGTCTTCGGCATCCCCGACCCCGATGCCGGGGAGGCGGTGATCGCCACCGTCAGCGTGCTCGACGACGAGGCGATCGACGCCGAGACCCTGCGCCGGCACGTGGCTGCCTCCCTGGCCGGCTACAAGGTGCCCGCACAGATCGTCGTGCGCCAGCAGCCGCTGCCGCGCAATCCCGCGGGCAAGCTGATCAAGCGCCGGCTGAAGCAGGCGTTCCTGGCCGAACACGATGCCGGCGAGGCCGCCTCTCCCACCTCGGCCTGACCCCGGGCCGCACGGCCCTAGTCCGCTCTGACGATGAGCCGCCGCGCGGCGGCTCGCATCATCATAGATACCGATCCGTTCCCTCGGCCGCCGCGATGGCCGGGGTGCCGTCCGGTCTTGCCTTGCGGCGGGCCGCGGCGACGCCGCCCCTGTCGCCACCCCTGTTCGGGCACGGACCCCAAGTAACGGACTCCATAAGGGAGAACAGCGCGATGACCTCACTGGCACAGTGCACAGACACCTTCGATGTCGTCGTGGTCGGCTCCGGCGCGGGCGCCATGACCTCGGCGATCTTCGCCGCCGACCAGGGGCTCTCGACCCTGGTGATCGAGAAGAGCGACAAGTACGGCGGCACCTCGGCGCTGTCGGGCGGCGGCATCTGGATTCCCAACAACCCGCATTTTCGCGCCAAGGGCGGGCATGACGGCCGCGAGGAGGCGCTGCGCTACCTGCAGGCCGCCACCGAGGGCCGGGTCGAGCCCGAGCGCCTGGACGCCTACCTCGATAACGCGCCGCGGATGATCGAGGAACTCGAGGCCTGCAGCCGGGTGCGCTACGCGGTCGCCGACAAGTACCCCGACTACTATCCGCACCTGCCGGGCGCCCTGGCGGGCGGCCGGACCCTGGACCCGGAGCTGTTCGACACCAGTGTGCTCGAGGAGGAGCTCGAGCACCTGCGCCCGGCCTCGCCCTCGACGCTGCTGATGGGGCGGATCGCCTGGACGGCCCGCCACGCCCACAAGGCCATGGCCCGCGAGCGAGGCTGGCGACTGATGATCCTGTGGCTGATGGCGCGCTACAAGTTCGACCTCAAGTGGCGCCGTCGCAGCAAGCGGGATCGCCGCTCGGCGCTGGGCCACGCCCTGGTCGCTTCGCTGCGCCGCTCGCTGATGGATCGCCAGGTGCCGCTGTGGCGCAACACCGACTTTCGCGAGCTGATCCAGGAGGAGGGGCGCGTCGTCGGGGTGGTGGTCGAGCGCGATGGCCAGACCTTGAATATCCGCGCCAAGCAGGGCGTGATCCTGGCCTCCGGCGGCTTCGAGCAGAATCCCGCCCTGCGCGAGCGCTACCTGCCCACGCCCAGCCGCCGGGAGTGGAGCGCCACGCCGCCCGGCAACAACACCGGCGCCGCCCTGGAGGCCGGGCAGGCGGCGGGGGCGGCCACCGCGCTGCTCGAGCGCGCCTGGTGGGCGCCGACCATCAGCGTGCCGGGCGAGGACAAGGCCCGCGGCGTGTTCGCCGAGCGCGCCTTCCCTGGAGCCATCGTGGTCAACGGCGAGGGACGGCGCTTCGTCAACGAGGCCGCGCCCTATCTCGAGTTCGTCGACGCCATGTACCGCGACAACGCGGCCACCGAAGGGAAGAGCATCCCCGCCTGGGTGATCTTCGACGGCCATTTTCGCTTCCACTACGCCATGGGCCCGCTGATGCCGGCCCAGATCAAGCCGGATAGCCGCCTGCCGGCCCAGTGGCGCGACCGCGTCTACTGGAAGGCTGACAGCCTGGCGGACCTGGCCTCGCAGATCGGCGTGGATCCAGGCGGTCTCGAGGCGAGCGCCGAACGCATCAACGACTTCGCCCGCACCGGCCAGGACCTGGACTTCGAGCGCGGCGGCAACGTCTTCGATCGCTACTACGGCGACCTGAACGTCACGCCCAATCCCTGCCTGGCGCCCCTGGCCAAGCCGCCGTTCTACGCCATGCGCCTCGACGCCGGCGACATCGGCACCAAGGGTGGGCTCTCGACCAACGCCCGCGCCCAGGTGGTACGCGAGGACGCCACGCCCATCGAGGGCCTCTACGCCATCGGCAACTGCTCGGCCTCGGTGATGGGCAATGCCTATCCCGGCGCGGGCTCGACCCTGGGGCCGGCCATGACCTTCGGCTACATCGCCGCCCGGCATATCGCCGAGCAGCGTGACGCAGTCCATGAACCGGCGTCGGCCGACGCCTTCGACGATGCATCCAGCGATGCAGCGGGAGGTGCCCGATGAGCGCGCGGATGCAAGGCAAGGTCGCGCTGGTCACCGGCGGCGCCAGCGGCGTGGGGCGCGCCGTCGCCACCCAGATGGTGCGCGAGGGGGCCCGGGTGGTGGTGGCCGATATCGACCGCGAGGCCGGTGAGGCGCTCGCCGATGCGCTGGGGGAGGCGGCCAGCTTCGTGGCCCTGGACGTGGCCTCGCCGGAGGACTGGCGGGCGGCCATGGCCGAGGTGGAGGCCCGCCACGGACGTCTCGATGCCCTGATCAACAACGCCGGCATCCTCCTTCCCGGCTCCATCGAGGAGGCGAGTCTCGAGGACTGGCGCCGGACCATGACGGTCAACGCCGACGGCGCCTTCCTGGGCTGCCAGGCGGCGTTGCCGCTGCTGGCGCGACAGGGCGGGGCGATCGTCAATCTCTCCTCGGTGGCCGCGCTGGGCGGTATCGACGACTACCTGGCCTATTCCGCCTCCAAGGGCGCGATCGCGGCGATGACCCGCACCATCGCCGCCCACTGCCGGCGGCGCAAGACCCGCATTCGCTGCAACTCCGTGCACCCCGACGGCGTGCTCACGCCGATGAGCGCGCGCGCCTATCCGCCCGGCGTCGATCCGGCGGACTTCACCATCGACCGCGATCCCATGCATCGGGTCTGCCTGCCCGAGGACGTGGCCGCGGCCATCGTCTTCCTGGCCAGCGACGAGGCCCGCGCGATCAACGGCATCGAGCTGCGCGTCGACAGCGGCCAGACGGTGATGAGCCTGTGAGTGAAGAGCCTAGGAGTGACGAATCCATGAATCGCAATGATCCGCCAAGCCACGATGACGCCGCGGCGCTCGAGGTGGCGAGCATTCCCGCCCTGGTGATGGCCGCCGCCGAGCGCTTCGCCGGCACCCCTGCGCTGGAGGCGCCGGGACGGCGCATCGACTACGCCGAGCTGCCCGAGGCGGCGCTGGCGGTGACCCGGGCGCTGATGACTCACGGCATCGACAAGGGCGACCGGGTGGCGATCTGGGCGCCCAACGACATCGACTGGGTGCTGGCGGCGCTGGGCATTCACCTGGCCGGGGCCGTGCTGGTGCCGCTCAATACCCGCATGAAGGGCGGTGAAGCCGAGGACATCCTGGCCCGCAGCGGCGCCCGGCTGCTGTTCTCGGTGGGGGACTTCCTCGGCGTCGACTACCCGGCGATGCTCGACGGCCGATGGCCGCAGAGCCTCGAGACTCTGGTGGTGATCGGCGAGGACGTCGCCGAGGCGCGGCCGGGTGTTCGCTCCCTGGCGGCCTTCCTGGCCGAGGGCGAGGCCGTCGATGAGGCCGCGGCCCGGGCCCGGGCGGCATCGGTAGGGCCCGAGGACCTCTCGGATCTGCTCTTCACCTCGGGCACCACCGGGCGTCCCAAGGGGGTGATGAGCGGCCACGGCCAGAACCTGCGCGCCTTCGCTGAGTACGTGCGGGTGATCGGCCTTGGCCGGGGCGATCGCTACCTGATCGTCAATCCCTTCTTCCACGCCTTCGGCTACAAGGCCGGCTGGCTCTCCTGCCTGCTGGCCGGGGCGACCATTCTGCCCCAGACCACCTTCGACGCCGACGCGGTCCTTGCGCGCATCGCCCGGGATCGGATCAGCGTGCTGCCCGGGCCGCCGACGCTCTACCTGTCGCTGCTGGCGCATCCGCGGCTGGCCGAAGCCGATCTCTCGAGCCTCAGGGTCGCCGTGACCGGCGCCGCCACCATTCCGCCGGTGCTCATCGAGCGCATGCGCGATGAGCTCGGCTTCGCGGTGGTGACCACCGCCTATGGCCTCACCGAGTGCGGCGGGCTGGCGACCATCTGTGATCCCGCCGATGCGGCCGAGACCATCGCCACCACCAGCGGCACGCCGATCGCCGGCACCGAACTGGCGATCCTCGATGAGGCGGGCCAGGCGCTGCCGGCGGGAGAGACCGGCGAGATCTGCCTGCGCGGCTTTCACGTGATGCAGGGCTACTTCGAGAATCCCGCCGCCACCGCCGAGGCCATCGACGCCGCCGGCTGGCTGCACACCGGCGACGTCGGCCGCTGCGACGCCGCGGGCAACCTGCAGATCACCGACCGGCTCAAGGACATGTACATCGTCGGCGGCTTCAACTGCTATCCGGCGGAGATCGAGGCGATCCTGGCCACCCACCCGGACATCGCCCAGAGCGCGGTCATCGGCGTACCCGATCCGCGCCAGGGCGAGGTCGGCTGCGCCTATGTGGTGCCACGCGCCGGCCGGGCCCTGAACGAGGCCGGGCTGATCGCCTGGGCGCGGGACCAGATGGCCAACTACAAGGTGCCGCGCCATGTTCGCCTAATGGAGGCGCTGCCGGTGAACGCTGCCAACAAGGTCGACAAGGCGCAGCTGCGAGGCGCCTTCGAGGCCGGCTGAGGGCGGCGTCGACCGGGCTCTCGGGCCCGTTCAGGACATCCTATCGACGCAAAGACCCGCGCCATGGCGCGGGTCTTTGCTGTTTGCGTGGGTCTTGGCGTGGATCTCGGTGCGGGTCTTGGGGTGAGAGAGGTCGGCGGGAGCTCTCGCGAATCCCTCTAGCGCACTCCGACAGCGGCCTGCCGCGGCGTCTCGAGAGGGGCATCGGCGCGGGCGTACTCCATGGCGCCGAGGATCACGAAGGAAAGGGCGATATAGACGGCGTAGCGTTTCCAGGCGCTGATCATCGGGCATCTCCGGCGAGCATAGGGGGTGAGCGTCGGCCAGGCGCCGAACGGCATCGATCGGGTCTCATGGTCCAACAAAAACGCCCGCCCCGAAAGGGGCGGGCGTGGGAGCCGATCCGCGCGCGGGTCAGATCGTGCCGGCGGAGGCGTCCAGGGCGTGCTTGTCCGGTGCGGCGGCACGCTCCCGCCGCTCGACGCCCAGCCAACTGGCCAGGGCGGGGAGCAGGAAGATCGCCCCCAGCACGTTGACCAGGAACATGAAGGCCAGAAGGATCCCCATGTCGGCCTGGAACTTGAGCGCCGAGAAGGCCCAGGTGCCCACCCCCAGCGACATGGTCACGGCGGTGAAGACCGCGGCGGTGCCGCGCTGCTCCATGGCGCGATAGAAGGCCAGGCGCAGGCTGGCCCCGTGGGCCTGCATCTCGTGCTGCAGTCGCTCGTAGATGTAGATGCCGTAGTCGACCCCCACGCCGACGCCCAGGGCGATCACCGGCAGGGTGGCTACCTTGAGGCCGATCCCCAGCAGCGACATCAGGGCGTTGCACAGGATGCACACCAGCATCAGCGGCACCACCACGCACAGCACTCCGCGCCAGGAGCGAAAGGTCAGCCAGCACAGCAGCGAGATGGCGGCGAAGATCGAGATCAGCATCTGCGCCTCGGCATGCTCCACCGCCTCGTTGGTGGCCGCGGCGACGCCGGCGTTGCCGCCCGCCAGGCGAAAGGCCACCCGCTCGCTGTCGTTCTCGGCGATGAAGGCATCGATCTCGCCCACCACGTGCTTGAGGGTGGCATCCTCGTGGTTCTCCAGGAAGACCATCATGTTGATGGTGTCGCAGCTGGCGGTGTTCAGCCCGTTCTCCGGATTGGCCGCGCCGCTGCCCGCGCGCAGCGCCATCGGCGAGCGCTGCAGGGTCTGCCAGCGCGGGTTGCCCTCGTTGTTGCCCGAGACGTGCAGCCGGGCGAGGCCCGCCACGGTGGAGACCGACTCCACGCCGTCCACGCCGCGCAGGTGGAAGTCGAAGCGGTCCACGGCGTTGAGCACCCCCCAGTCGAGGCAGGCGTCGGTGACGCCCTGGGGCTCGACGTAGACCGACAGCACGTCCATGCCGATCGAGTACTCCTGGATGATCCGCGCGTTGTCGCGGTTGTAGCGGGAGTCCTCGCGCAGCTCCGGCACGCCGGAGCCGATGTCGCCGGTCAGCAGGTGCCGCGACTGGTAGGTGCCGCCGGCGAGCAGCACCAGCATCACCGCCAGGCTCACCAGCGCCGGGCCCGGGCGCGCCAGGGTGGAGACGGCCCACCACAGGCGATGCGGCCGGTCGTCGTCGCCGCTGTCGGTGCGCGCCACGCGTTCCAGCGTCAGGTGCGAGAGGATGATCGGCATGAACATCTTGTTGGTGACGATCATCAGCGCTACCCCGAGGCAGGCGGTGACCCCCAGCTCATGGACCATGGGAATGTCGATCAGCATGATCACCAGAAAGCCCAGCGCATTGGCCAGCAGGGCCACGCTGCCGGGGACCGCCAGGGTGCGAAAGGCCTCCTCGGCGGCGTCGATCGGCGTCGCCCCGGACAGCACCTCCTGCTTCCAGGCGTTGGTCATCTGCACGGCGTGGGAGACGCCGATCGAGAAGATCAGGAAGGGCACCAGCACCGACATGGGATCGATGCCGTAGCCGATCAGCGGCAGGATGCCGAGCAGCCACACCACCGGCAGCAGCGCCACGATCAGCGCCAGCAGGGTCAGCTTGAGGGAGCGGGAGTAGACCCACAGCAGGATCGCGGTGATCAAAAAGGCCGCGATGAAGAACATCATCACCGTGGTAAGGCCCGCCATGACGTCGCCCATCACCTTGGCGAAGCCGATGATCTGTACCTCCACGTCGGGCCCGGCGAGGGTCTGGCGGAGGTTCTCGAGGTGCTCGGCGACGGCGGCGTAGTCGGTCGGCTCGCCGGTCTCGGGATCGAACTCCAGCAGCTCCGCCTGCACCATGGCCGCGGTCTGGTCGTTGGAGACCAGGTTGCCGATCTGGCCGGACTTGGCGACGTTGGAGCGCACCTTGGCCAGGTCCTCGGCGTTGGCCGTGAAGCGCGAGGGGATCACCACCCCGCCCATGAAGCCGAACTCGGTCACCTCGACGTAGCGCACCTCGGGGCTGAACAGCGAGCGCACCGTGGTGCGGTTGACGCCCGGGGTGTAGTAGACCTCGTCGTGGGCCTGCTTGAGGGTCTCGAGGAAGTCGGCGTTGTAGATGTCGCCCTCGCCCTGCCACTCCAGGCTGACCATGACGCGGTTGGCGCCGGTGAAGGTATCGGCGTGCTCGTGGAAGGCCTCCATGAAGGCGTGGTCCTGGGGAATCAGCTTGGAGAAGCCGGCATCGAAGCGCGTCTGGGTGGCCGAGAAGCCCAGCGCGACGGTCATCGCCAGGAACAGCAGGCCGAGGGGCTTGCGGGCGCGGATCAGCAGGCGCGCGGCGCGCCTGACCAGACGCATGGTGAGCGTGGGTGTGCGTGTCGACATCATCAGGCTCCGGCGTCAGATGCGAGGAGGGGGAGGGCGTTGGCGAGCTCGGCCTGCGACTGCCCGGCGATGCGCTGCAGGCCGTCGTTGCTGGTCAGCAGCCAGTCGCCGTCAGCGGTGAGCGCCAGGTCGGTCAGGGTCCGCTTGCCCTGGCGGCGCACCACCGAGAAGCTGCGTCCTCGGTCGTGGCTCGCCAGCACGGTGCCGCCCTGGCCTGCCAGCAGCAGGGTGCCACCCGGCAGCCTCAGGTCGGCGAACAGCGAGAGTGGCAGGTCCAGGGGCACGGCCTGCCAGCTGGCGCCGTGATCCTCGGAGCGGAAGACGTTGCCGCGCATCCCGTAGGCCACCCAGGTGGCCTCGCCGAGATGGCGGGCGCCGTAGAGCGAGCCCTCGTAGAAGGCGGGGATCGGCGCCCAGCTCTGGCCGCCGTCGAGGGAGCGAAACGCCGTGCCGGCCTCGCCGACGATCAGCCAGTGGCGGCCGTCTTCGGCGGGGCGGATCGCGTTGAGGTGCCAGTCGGTGTTGCCGGGAATCGAGACCGGCTGCCAGCTCAGCCCGCTGTCGTCGGAGGCAAGCACACGGCCGAAGGCGCCCACCGCCATCCAGCGTCCGGAGGGCAGCTGGGCGAGGTCCAGCAGGGGCACGCCGCGCTCGGTGTCGAAGGCGACCTCCTGCCAGTGACGGCCGCCGTCCTCGGTGCGCAGGATCCAGCCCTCGTGGCCGATGGCCAGGCCGTGTCGCCCGTCGTCGGAGAAGCGCAGCCGAGTGATCAGGGCGTGCCGCTGGGTCGACAGCTCGGCGCGCTCCCACTGCTCGCCGCCGTCGCGGGAGATCAGGATGTGGCCGAGCTCGCCGGCCGTCACCAGACCGGCGGCGGTCTCGACGATGGCGTTGAGCTGCATGTCGTGCACCGGAATGTGGGAATCGTCGAGCGCAGGCGTCGTTCGCGGCGAGAAGGCAAAGATGCCGGCGGCCGCCACGATCAGGGTGATCAGGAGTCCTACCGAAGTTCGCATGTCGTGCCTCACTTGTTGTTGTCGAGGGCCTCGGGGAAGGCGTCGCTTCCTTGTCGGATTATTGGCGACTCACAGCCGGTGACATCGTCCAAACGAGCTACGCCCGGTGGGGGCTCGGCGTTAGTCCGTATTGACGATGAGCAGCTGTCGGACGCGTGTAACGCTCAGCGTGCAGGTCGCCGCTCACCATCCGGAGGCGACGGCTGGTGCAGCATTCCGACAGCATGAAGAGGGTTCGAGAGATGGGTGTTCTGAGCGAGAAGCACATGACGGGCGCGCAGCATGAGGACTTCATGACCGTGGAGGCGGTCGAGCTGCTGAAGGCGGCTCGTGCGCTGGTGCCGCGCCTGGCCGAGCGTGCCCGGGAAGCCGAGGAGCAGGGCCTGGTGCCGAGGGAGACGATTCGCGAGATGCAGGAGGCCGGGCTGTTCCGCGTGCTCCAGCCGCGGCGCTGGGGCGGCTTTGAACTCGATCCGCGGGTCTTCTACCGGATCCAGATGACCCTGGCCGAGGGCTGCATGTCCACGGCCTGGATCTATGGCGTCATCGGCGTGCACAACTGGCAACTGCCGCTGTTCCCCGAGCAGGCCCAGCAGGAGGTCTGGAGTGAGGACAGCGCCACCCTGATCGCCTCGACCTACATGCCGGTAGGCAAGGCCGAGCCCGTCGAGGGCGGCTATCGCTTCTCCGGGCGCTGGGGCTTCTCCAGCGGCGTCGAGCACTGCGAGTGGATCCTGCTGGGGGGCCTGCTGCCCAAGCTGGGCGGTTCGGGCGAGCTCGAGCACACCACCTTCCTGCTGCCCCGCGCCGACTTCGAGATCGTCGAGAACTGGGACGTGCACGGCCTGCGCGCCACCGGCAGCCACGACATCGTGGTCGAGGACGCCTTCGTGCCGATGCACCGCACCCAGCGCACCAACAACCACAGCGACGAGGGTTGCCCGGGGCGCGCGATCAACGACGGCTGGCTGTATCGCATCCCCTTTACCCAGGTCTTCCAGCGCGCCGTCTCCTCGGCCTGCATCGGAGCGCTCGACGGCGCCATCGCGGCGTTTCGCGAGCGGGCCAGCGCCCATGTCGGCAAGCACGGCGCCAAGACCGCCGAGGATCCCAACGCCCAGCTGGCGGTCACCCAGGCGATGCTGACCAGCGACCAGCTCAAGCTGGTGCTGATTCGCAACTATCAGGACATCGCCGACCACGCCCACAGCGGCGAGGCCATGGACGTGGAGACGCGGCTGTTGCAGCGCGCCCAGTCCTCCCAGGTGCCCAAGGTGTGCGCCGAGCACGCCGACCAGCTGCTGCGCGCCTGCGCCGCCTCGGGGCTCTATCGCGGCAACCCCATCGAGCGCATCGTGCGCGATCTGCATCAGGCGCGCGGCCACATCGCCAACAACACCGATGCCTACGCCCGGGCCCACGGCGCGGTGCTGCTGGGGCTGCCCAACGCCGACCCCTTCGTCTGAACCTGCCTGCTCTGGTCACGGGAGAATCGCTATGGCCGCTTCGCGTTTCCAATCGCTGCGGGTGAGCCGCGTCATCGACGAGACCCACGATGCGCGCTCGCTGATCTTCGAGGTGCCGGCCTCGCTCGAGGCGGCGTTTCGCTATCGACCGGGCCAGTTCTTGACCCTGCGCCTGCCGGTGGGCGGGCGCACGCTGCTGCGCTGCTACTCGATGTCCAGCGCCCCGGGGCTCGATGACGCGCCCCGGGTCACCGTCAAGCGGGTCGTCGACGGCCGGGGCTCCAACTGGATCTGCGACCGGGTCCGCGCCGGCGACACCCTCGAGGTGATGGCCCCGGCGGGGCTCTTCGTGCCCGACTCGCTGGACGACGACCTGCTGCTCTGCGCCGGCGGCAGCGGCATCACCCCGGTGCTGTCGATTCTGCGCAGCGTGCTGCACCGGGGCCGCGGCCGGGTGCGGCTGATCTACGCCAACCGCGACGAGCGCTCGGTGATCTTCGCCCGGGAGCTCGATGAATTGCTGCGGGCCTTTCCCGAGCGCCTGCAGGTGATCCACTGGCTCGACTCGCTGCAGGGGGTGCCCTCGGTGCCCCAGCTGGCGTGGCTGGCCCGCTCCTGGGTGGGCGGTCGGGCCTTCATCTGCGGGCCCGGCCCCTTCATGGATGCGATGCTCACCGCGCTGGACGTGGCCGGCATGCCGGCCGAGCGGGTCCACGTCGAGCGCTTCCAGTCGCTGCCCGACGAGGACGAGGTCGTGACGGCGCCGCCCCAGGCGGCTCTGGCGCCGACGGTCGAGCAGGCGCAGATCGCCGTGGAGATCGGCGGGGAGGTTCATGAGTTCGCCTGCGGCGGCGAGGAGACCCTGCTCGAGGCGGCCGAACGGGCCGGCCTGGAGCTGCCGTACTCCTGCCAGGCGGGCATGTGCGCCTCCTGCGTCTGCCAGGTGGTGGAGGGAGAGGTCGCGCTGCGCCACAACGACGTGCTCGACCAGCGCGATCTGGACCGGCGCATGACGCTGGGCTGCCAGGCGGTACCCACCAGCGAGCGGCTGCGGGTGCGCTATCTGTGAGGGCGAAGGCCTAGTCTCCATGGACGATGGCGGCCGCCCGGCCCGGCCCTAGGGTGGACTCAGGCGATGGCGGCGGCTCGCCGCCGCCATAGCCCAACCATTGTGCACGGCAAGAGGGGGACAAGATGACGACGGATCTCAACGACCGGGTGGCGTTCGTGACCGGTGGCGGCAGCGGCATCGGCGAGGCCACGGCGCTGCTGCTCGCCGAGCGGGGGGCGCATGTGGTGGTCACCGGGCGTCGCCGCGACCCGCTCGATGCGGTGGTCGAGCGCATCCACACCGCCGGCGGTCGCGGCGAGGCGCGGGTGGTGGACGTCAGCGACGAGGCCGGCTTCGTGGCCGCCCTGGAGCAGGTCGCCGAGCAGCACGGGCGGCTCGACATCCTGGTCAACAACGCCATGGCCTTCAACTGGGGGCCGCTCGAGGAGATGACCACCGAGCAGTGGCACGAGAACTTCACCACCACCGTCGACGGCACCTTCTGGGGCACCCGTACGGCGCTCTCGCTCATGAAGGCGCGGGGCGGGGCGATCATCAACCTGGCCTCGATCTGCGGCGAGCTGGGTACCGCCTGGATGGCCGGCTACTCAGCCTCCAAGGCCGCGGTGATCAACTTCTCGCGGGCCGCCGCTGCCGAGGGCGCCGCCCACGGGGTGCGCGTCAACGTGGTGGTGCCGGCGGTGGTCGAGACGCCGGCCACCGAGGGCATGCTCGCCGACGACGCCACCCGGCGCAGCACCGAGAAGCTGATCCCCATGGGGCGGGTCGGGCGGCCGGAGGAGCTGGCCGCCGCCATCGCCTTCCTGGCCAGCGACGACGCCTCCTACATCACCGGCGCGACCCTGCCGGTGGACGGCGGCCGCGGGGCCGTGCTGATCACGGCGATCGACTGAGCGAGCCCGGGAGGAGATGGAATGACTACCTTGAACACCGAGGCCGCCCCGGCGGCGACCCGCGAGGCCCTGCTGGCCCCCCTGCGGCTGGGCGCGCTGTCGCTGCCCAACCGCGTGGTGATGGCGCCCATGACCCGCAATCGCGCCGAGGCCGACGGCGTGCCCAGCGACATTATGGTCGACTACTATGCCGAGCGCGCCGAGGCCGGGCTGATCATCGCCGAGGGTACCTGGCCCAGCGTCACCGGCCAGGCCTACTGCCGCCAGCCGGGCATCGAGACGCCGGCCCAGGTGGACGGCTGGCGCCGGGTCACCGAGGCGGTGCAGGCCCGGGGCGGACGCATCGCCCTGCAGATCATGCACGCCGGGCGCATCGGCAGTCGCCACATAAAGCCGGCCGGCGTCGAGACGGTGGCGCCCTCGGCGCTCCAGGCCGCCGGCGAGGTCTATACCGACGACGCGGGCATGCAGCCCTTCGATGCGCCCCGGGCGCTTGGCCGCGACGAGGTGCGGGGGGTCGTCGAGGAGCATCGCCGCGCCGCCCTCAATGCCCGGGAGGCGGGCTTCGACGCCGTCGAGCTGCACGTCACCAGCGGCTACCTGCCGATGCAGTTCCTGTGCTCGGGCAGCAATCATCGCGATGACGAATACGGCGGCAGCCTCGTGGGGCGGGTGCGCTTCGTGGTCGAGTGCCTCGAGGCCATGGCCGAGGCCGTCGGCGCCGACCGCGTGGGCCTGCGCATCAACCCCGGCAACACCTTCAACGACACCGCCGATGACGACCCGGCGGCGAGTCACGCCGAGCTGATTCGCCAGGCCGATGCCCTGGGCCTGGCCTACCTCCACGTGATGCGCTCACCGCTGCCGACGCTCGATGCCTTCGCCCTGGCCCGGGAGCGGTTTCGCGGGCCGCTGATCCTCAACGACGGCTTCGACCCCGACAGCGCCGACGCGGCGATCGCCGCGGGCGAGGGCGCGGCCGTCTCCTTCGCCCGCCACTTCATCGGTAATCCCGACCTCGTCCGGCGCATCCGCGACGGCCTGACCCTGGAGCGCTTCGATCGCAAGACCCTCTACACCCCCGGTCCCCGGGGCTACAGCGACTATCCCGTCGCCTGATGCGTTGGCCAGGCGTTGGCAGCGCCCAACGCCCGGTTTATGCTGACGTTCGCACTCTGGCGGGGCCACCCCGCATGATGGTGTGCCCCAAGCCGACAATGACAACGATACCGGGGTAGCAACTTGAGCACGCAACCACTGAATCTAGAGGCCTACGACAGGCTCTTGAGCGCCCTCTACGAGGCCTCCCAGGATAGCCACGCCTGGTCCGAGGCCCTGCAATTGATCCAGCAGGTCTTCGCCACCAACTACGTCACCCTGATCCTCAAGGTGCCCGAACATAATGAGATGGGCCTGATGGTCGCGGTCGGCGACATCGAGGGGGCCGGCACCATTCGCTACTTCCCCTACCAGCAGACCGCCACGCCCTTCGTCAACCAGCTCGCCGACAAGGTGTTCACCGTCGACGACATCATGAGCGAGCAGGAGTGGCGCGAGAGCTCCTATCGCCGCCACTGGTGCGCCCAGCACGACGCCTATCACGTCATGGGCGTGGACATCTCCACCCCCGAGGCCGGCCGCCTGCGCTTCCGCCTGACGCGTCCGGAAGCGGCACCGCCCTTCGACGCCGAGGATCGCCGCCTCTGCGAGATGCTGCTGCCGCACCTGCGTCGCGCGCTGATCATTCACAACATGCTCGACCGCAGCGAGTCGATGGGTTCGCTCTACTCCCAGGCTATCGATCGGCTGTCGATCGCCACGATCATCGTCGACGAGTCCGGCAAGGTCCTCGATCGCAACCCCTTCGCCAACGAGGTGCTGGGCAGTGGCGACGGCCTCAAGGTGGTCGGGGGGCGGCTGGAGGCCTTCTACCCGAGCGACAATAAGGAGCTGCGCCGGCTGATCCGCCAGGCCTTCGCCGACGACGACCAGGGCGGCGCGCCCAAGGTGCCCGAGGCGATGTCCATCACTCGCCCCTCCGGCGAGGTGAGCCTGGGGGTGGTGGTGGAGCCGATTCCCGGCAGCACCTGGGCGGCCGGCAAGGGTCAGCCGGCGGCGATGATCTACGTTCGCGATGCGGTAGGGCCCTCCCAGGCCAGCAGCGAGGTGGCGCGCAAGCTGTTCGGCCTCACGCCGGCGGAGACCGGCCTCTCGATGCAGCTGGCCAACGGCCTGTCGCTGGAGGAGGCCGCCGAGGAGCTCGGTATCCGTCGCAACACGGCCAGGGCACACCTGCGCTCGATCTTCTCCAAGACCGGCGTGCGCCGCCAGACCGAGCTGGTGCGCATCTTCCTCAACAGCATCGCGCCCCTGGGCAGGGAGAGCGAGGTGGTCTAGCGCGATTCACCTCACCGTCTCCGTGCTGGCCCGCCCTCGTCCGATTGCGGGATGTCCGGCCCCCCGCCGTCGTCGACCATGAGATGACCTTGTCGCATGGGAGACGACGGATGAGACCAGTAGCCTTCATCAGCGGCGCGAGTCGCGGCATCGGGCGCGAGACCGCCATCGCCTTCGCCCGCGCCGGCTTCGATATCGCCATCAGCGCCCGCACCGTGACGCCGGGGGAGGTGCATGCCCACGCCGTGCGCCACGCCGACGGGCGCGCCCTGGCGGGCAGCCTGGCCGACACCGCCGAGGCCGCTCGCGCCTTCGGCGGCGCGGTGCTGCCCCTGCGCATGGACCTGCTCGACGAGGCCTCGCTGCGCCAGGCCGCGCGGGAGGCGATCGGTCACTTCGGCCGCCTCGACGTGCTGATCAACAACGCCCTCTACCAGGGCGAGGATCTCAACCGACCCTTCCTGGAACTCGAGACCCAGACCCTGACCCGAGTAGCCCAAGGCTATCTGATCGCGCCCTTCCTGCTCGCCCGCGAGCTGGTGCCCACCATGCTCGAGCAGGGCGGGGGCACGGTAATCAACATCACCTCGGGGGCCGGCGAGTGCGACCCGCCGGTTCCGGCCGGGCAGGGCGGCTGGGGCTATGCCTACGGCGCCGGCAAGGCGGCGGTGTCGCGCTTGTCGGGGATCCTCGCGCGGGAGCTCGGCGAGCGGGGCATCCGGGCCTACACCGTCAACCCGGGGGTGGTGGCCACGGAGACCCTCGAGGCGACCCTCGGCGAGCAGGGCGTGCACGCCCTGGGCCACCGGGCGGCGCCGCCGACGCTGCCCGCAGCGGTGCTGCTGTGGCTCGCCACCTCGCCCGAGGCGCCGGCGCACCAGTACCGCACCCTGCACGCCCAGCCCTTTGCCCGCGAGCAGGGCATCGTCGTTGAGTGAGGCCTGAGGTTTCGCGACAAACGACGACGGGGCGGATCCGTCGTCCCGACCCCGGTGCCTCTGGCAACCGGGACCATGTTAGAGAGGCCTCAGGCCATCAGGCCGCCGCCGTTGAGGGCGTGCACCTGGCCAGTGACCCAGCCTGCCTCCTCGGCGGCCAGGTAGGCGACGCCGGCGCCGACGTCCTCGGGGCTGCCGGCGCGGCCCACGGGCGTGCCCTTGCGGGCCATGGCCTCGGCGCCTTCCCCGTTGTTCATGATGCCCAGCGATAGCGCGTTGACCGTCACGCCCTGGCGGCCGGTCTCCGCCGCCAGCTGGCGCACCAGGCCCACCACCCCGGCCTTGGAGGCGGCATAGGCGGCGATGCCCATGGGCACCCCGGCGCGCCAGGACTCCGAGGTGATGGCGATGACCCGCCCCCAGCCCTGCTCCAGCATGCCGGGCAGCACCGCGTGGCAGCCGTTCATCAGCCCGTAGAGGTTGAGGTCGATGAAAGGCGCCCAGTCCGCCGGCGAGGAGTCCACGAAGCGCCCATAGTTCATGCCGTTCGGGGGCACCCCGGCGTTGGAGACGTAGATGTCGAGCCCGCCGAAGTGGCGCCGCACCTCGTCGACCATCGCCTTGACCTGGGCGTGGTCGGTGACGTCGGCGGGCACGGCCAGGGCCTCGGCGCCCTCGGCGGTAAGGATCGCCGCCGCCTCCCGGGCGCGCTCGGGATAGAAGTCGTTGACGGCGATCCGGGCGCCCTGGCGCGCCAGGGTGCGGGCGATTCCCAGGCCCATGCCGCGGCCGGCGCCGGTCACCAGCGCCGTGCGCCCGGCCTGGGAAAACAGGGTCGTGCTCATCGCGTGCTCCTCTTTTTGTGACGATCCATCGGTGAAGGTCTGTCCTTGAGGATCAGCGGGACCTTCCGTGTGAACGGGCGGGGCGGCTCAGCGCCCCTGGAACTCGGGGTGGCGCTTGTCGAGGAAGGCCTGCATGCCCTCGCGCTGGTCCCGGGAGGCGAACAGCAGCGCGTTGGCCTTGCGCTCCAGCGCCAGGGCGCTGTCCAGCGAAGCGTCCATCCCGGCGAGGATCACCTCCTTGATCTGCTCCGCGGCCAGCGGCGGCATGCGGGCGATGCCCCGCGCCATGCCAAGGGCGGTATCGAGCACCTCGTCATCGGCGACCAGCTCGCTGACCAGCCCTGCGACCCAGGCCTCCCGGGCGGTGATCGGCTTGCCGGTCAGCGCCATCTGCATCGCCTTGGCCTTGCCCATTGCGCGCACCAGTCGCTGGGTGCCGCCGATGCCGGGCATGATGCCGATGCGGATCTCGGGCTGGCAGAAGCTCGCGCCCTCGCCGGCGACGATGATGTCGGCGAGCATCGCCAGTTCGCAGCCGCCGCCGAAGGCGTAGCCGCACACCGCGGCCACCACCGGCTTGGGGCAGTGGCGGATGGGGCCCCACAGCCGCTCGGTGTGGCGCTGGTAGATCTCGATGGGATCGGCGTCGATCAGCCCGGTGATGTCGCCCCCGGCGGCGAAGACCTCGCTGCCGCCGGTCAGCACGATGCAGCGGATCCCGGGGTCGACGCTCAGTTCCTGGAAGTGGCGGGAGAGCAGTTCCTGCAGCGGGAGGCTCAGGGCATTGGTGGCTTCGGGCCGGTTCAGGCGTACCACGGCCACGCCGTTGTCGTGGCGTTGCACGACGACGGACGGGCCTTTGAGAGGAATCTCGGACATCGGTCGATCTCGCGTAGTAGGGCGGGGCACTGGCTCGAAGTGTTTCCGCTCGGCCGGGTGACCAGCATCGTCCGTTCAGACGAAGAGCCCCACGTCAGGCGCCTCATAGACTGGATCCACAGCTTGGTGGAGAGGGGAGAACGACATGTCCATGGAGAGCGCGCTGCGCTTCGATGAACGGGTGGTGCTGGTGACCGGCGGGACGCGCGGTATCGGGGCCGGCATCGCCGGCAGCTTCCTGGCCGCCGGGGCGCACGTCATCGTCTGCGGTCGCAAGGCCCCTGAGGCGCTGCCCGGGGCGGGCGGTCGCGAGGCGGAGTTCATCGCCGCCGACGTGCGCGACGGCGACTCGCTGGCGGCGCTGTTCGACGAGATCGAGACTCGCTACGGCCGGCTCGACGTGCTGATCAACAATGCCGGCGGTAGCCCCATGGCGTCCGCGGCGGACGCCTCGCCGCGGTTCCACGAGGCGATCCTGCGGCTCAACCTCATCGCGCCGCTGCACGTCGCCCAGTGCGCCAACCGGCTGATGCAGAAGCAGTCGACCGGCGGCGCCATCGTCTTCGTCGGCAGCATCAGCGCGCTGCGCGCCTCGCCGGGCACCGCCGCCTACGGCGCCGCCAAGGCGGGCGTGCTGTCGCTGGTGCAGTCGCTGGCCGTGGAGTGGGCGCCGAAGGTGCGGGTGGTGGCGGTCAGCCCCGGGCTCGTGCGCACCGAGCAGTCGCACCTGCACTACGGCGACGAGGCGGGCGTCGAGGCCGTCGGTGCCACCATTCCGGCGGGGCGCCTGGCCGAGCCCGAGGAGATCGGCAACGCCTGCCTGTTCGTCGCCTCACCGCTGGCCGGCTATGCCAGCGGCTGCAACCTGCTGCTGCACGGCGGCGGCGAACGACCGGCCTTCCTCGATGCGCTCGGCGACACGCCGTGATCAATCAGCGGCCGCCCGCATCGGGGGGCCCGGAGATGCAGGAGACGACCTTGGCTGAACATGACTGGATGTCCGACGTGAGATCCCTGGTGGGCCGGCAGTACGGCCGCATCTACGCCTGGGATCGCGTCAACGAGGCGATGATTCGCCAGTGGTGCGAGATGATGGGGGTCGACAACCCCCTCTACACCGATACCGACTACGCCCGGAACACCGAGCACGGCGGCATCGTCGCCCCGCCGGCGATGCTGCAGGTGTGGTGCATGGAAGGCCCGGAGATGAACCACTATCCGCCGGGCTCCACCGACGAGGATCCTTATGAGGTGCTCAAGCTGATCGAGGCCCAGGGCTATCCCTCGGTGGTCGCGGTCAACTCCGAACTCGACTTCACGCGCTACGTCAGGGTGGGCGAGCGCCTCTACTACACCACCCGCCTCGAGGCGATCGGCGAGGAGAAGACCACCGCCCTGGGCACGGGCTTCTTCGTCACCCTGATCATGAGCTTCTTCTCCGAGCTCGAGGCTGGCGAAGACGAGAAGGTCGGCGAGATGCTGTTTCGCGTCTTCAAGTTCCGCCCCGCTGAGCGCCCGCAGACTCAGGCCGATGCCGTCGGCGAGCAGGCCAGCAAAGGCGAGAATGAGGCGGCGCCGGCGCCGATCCCCCGGCCCCGTCCCGGCATCAGCGACGATACCCGCTTCTTCTGGGAGGGCTGCCGCGATGGCGAGCTGCGCATCCAGCGCTGCACCGCCTGCGGCGAGCTGCAGCATCCGCCGGGGCCGGTCTGTTCGCACTGCCACTCCTTCGAGCTCGACAGCGTCGCGGTAAGCGGCAAGGGGCAGCTCTACTCCTTCGTGGTGATGCACTACCCCGAGGTGCCGCCCTTCGATACCCCCAACCCCATCGGGCTGATCGAGCTCGACGAGGGCGTGCGGCTGATCGCCGGCCTGGTCGACGTCGATCCCGGCGGCCTAGAGATCGGCCAGCGTCTGGAGGTCGAGCTGCGCCGCTTCGGCGACGACCTGACGCTCCCGTTGTTTCGGCCCGCGGCGGCTCGTGCCGACTGTGAATAGTCAGGAGGACTCATGGACTTTTCTTTGAACGAGGATCAGCGTGCCATCGCCGACATGGCCCGGGGCCTGTTCGCCGACCATGGCAGTGTCGAGCAGCTGCAGGCCTTCGAGGCCAGCGACGCGCCCTACATGGAGGCGCTCTGGCAGGACTGCCTGGAGACCGGCCTGCAGGCGCTGGCCCTGCCCGAGGCGGTGGGCGGCAGCGGCCTGGGCATCACCGAGCTGATGCTGGTGATGCAGGCCCAGGGCGAGGTGCTGGCCCAGGTGCCGCTATGGCGCCACCAGCTGGCCGCCGCCACTCTGGCGGAATTCGGCGACGCCGCCGACCTGCCGCTGGTGGAGGCCGCGGCCGCCGGCCATCGGCTCTTCACCCTGTCGCTGCACGATCTGTACGGCGGGCGCGGCCTCGGCCTGCGCGGCGAGCCCCATGCCGACGGCTGGCGGCTGACCGGCCGGGTCGGCACGCTGCCGCTGGGGGCCCAGGCCGCCGTGGCCCTGGTACCGGTCGCGCTCCCCGAGGGCGTGCGGCTGGTATGGCTGGATCCGCGAGATCCGAGCGTGCGCTGCCACGAGGGCGTGCTGACCCACGGCGAGACGGTGGCCGAGCTCGAGCTCGACGGCGCGATCGTCGCCGCCTCCCAGGTGCTGCCCGAGGCGGCGCTGGGTTGGCTCGAGGCGCGGGTCACCGTCGCCCTGGCGGCCCAGCAGCTCGGCGTCAGCGAGGCGCAGATCCGCCAGACCGTGGCCTACATCGCCGAGCGTCGCCAGTTCGACCGCACCATCGGCAGCTTCCAGGCCGTGCAGATGACCATGGCCGATGCGCAGATCGCCGTGGAGGCGCTGCGCTCGTCGCTGTGGCAGCTCTGCTACCGGCTCGACGCCGGCCTGGCGGCGCCCGCCGAGGCCCGCGCCACCGCCTACCTGGCCTGCGAGGCGGGCCATCAGGTCGGCCACAAGGCGCAGCACGTCCACGGCGGGACCGGCGTGGACCTGACCTACCCGATCTATCGCTACCTGTACTGGAGTCGTGCCCTGGGGATCGAACTGGGCGGCGCCAGTGCCGCTCTCGACAGCCTCGGCGACTGGCTGGCCCACCATGACACACTGGGATGGAAATATGACCTCGACGAACACCCGACGCTTTGACGACGTGCGTCCCGGCGAGACGCTGCCGGAGCTCGCGATCCCGATCACCGTGCCGCTGATCGCCGGTGGCGCCATCGCCACCCGGGACTACTTCCCCGGGCACCATGACAAGGACGCGGCCCGCGAACTCGGCTCGCCCCACGTCTTCATGAACATCCTGACCACCAACGGCCTGGTGCAGCGCTACGTCGAAGGCTGGGCCGGCCCCGGGGCGCGGCTCTCGGCGATGCGCCTCAAGCTCGGCGCGCCCAACTACCCTGGCGACACCATGACCTTCAGCGGCGAGGTGACCAGTCGCGACGCCGATCAGCGCCGCCTCGAGGTCACCTTCCAGGGCCGCAACGGCCTGGGCAAGCACGTCACCGGCACGGTCAGCGTCGTGCTGCCGGATCACAGGGAGGACACGCCATGATGGACGCCTCACTCGGCGGCCGGGCCGCCATCGCCGGCCTCGGCACCACCGAGTTCTCCAAGAACTCCGGGCGCACCGAGCTGCGCCTGGCCATGGAAGCGACCCTGGCGGCGCTCAAGGATGCCGGCATCGACCCCTCGGAGGTCGACGGCTTCAGCTCCTACTCCGTGGACAAGGTGCCGGAGTATGAGATGGCCCGCCTGCTCGGCTGCAAGCAGGTGCGCTTCTTCTCCCAGGTGCCCCACGGCGGCGGCGCGGCCTGCGCGCCGATCATGCACGCCGCCATGGCGGTGGCCACCGGCGCGGCCGACACCGTGGTGGTCTACCGGGCGATGAACGAGCGCTCCTGGTACCGCTTCGGCAGCGGCAGCTACGGCTTCGACTCCACGCCGATCTTCGAGAACGTCAACTACGGCTGGTACATGCCCCACGGCTTCCATACGCCGGCGGCCTGGGTGGGCATGTTCGCCCGGCGCTACATGCACGCCTATGGCGCCACCTCCGAGGACTTCGGCCGGGTGGCCGTGGCGGCCCGTGACTTCGCCGCCACCAACCCCAACGCCTTCTTCTACGAGAAGCCGATCACCCTGGCCGATCACCAGGCCTCGCGCTGGATCTGCGAGCCGCTGCACCTGCTGGACTGCTGCCAGGAGTCCGACGGCGCGGTGGCCATGGTGATCACCCGGGCCGATCGCGCCCGCGACCTGCCGGGCCAGGCGGTGACCATCAAGGCCGGCGCCCAGGGCATCGCCGACGGCCAGCAGGTGATGACCTCCTTCTACCGCGACGACATCACCGGCCTGCCGGAGATGGGCGTGGTGGCCCGCGAGCTCTATGCCCAGTCGGGGCTGGGGCCGGAGGCCTTCCAGACCGCGATCATCTACGACCACTTCACCCCCTTCGTGCTGCCGCAGCTCGAGGAGTTCGGCTTCGCCCGGCGCGGCGAGGCCAAGGAGTTCATACGTGAGGGCCATCATGCCCGGGGCGGCCGGTTGCCGATCAATACCCACGGGGGACAGCTCGGCGAGGCCTACATCCACGGCATGAACGGCGTGGCCGAGGCGGTACGCCAGGTGCGCGGCACCGCGGTCAACCAGGTCGACGATGTCGAGAACGTGCTGGTCACCGCCGGCACCGGGGTGCCCACCAGCGGCCTGATCCTGGGAACGGCATGAGGAGAACACCATGTTTGTCGATCTGACAGCCGAACAGCACGACCTGCGTTGCCGCGTGCGCGACTACTTCACCGGCCTGATGACCCCGGAGCTGCGCCAGCGGCTGCGCGGCAAGGAGGGCGGCGACGAGTTCCGCCAGGTGGTGCGCCAGATGGGCCAGGACGGCTGGCTCGCCGTGGGCTGGCCCAAGGAACACGGCGGCCAGGGGTTTGCGGCCACCGAGCAGCTGATCTTCTTCGAGGAGGCCAACATCGCCGGGGCGCCGCTGCCCTTCGTCACCATCAGCACGGTGGGCCCGGCGCTGATGGAGTTCGGTACCGAGCTGCAGAAGGAGCGCTTCCTGCCGGGCATCGCCGCCGGCGAGATCAACTTCGCCATCGGCTACTCCGAGCCCGACGCAGGCTCGGACCTGGCGACCCTCAAGACCTCGGCGCGCCTCGAGGACGATCACTTCGTGGTCAACGGCAACAAGCTCTGGACCTCGGGGGCCGACGCCGCCGACTTCATCTGGCTGGCGGCGCGCACCGATCCCGAGCGCCCGCGCCACAAGGGCATCTCGATCCTGATCCTCGATACCGCCGCCGAGGGCTTCTCCAGCACGGTGATCCCCACCTGCAGCAATCCCACCACGGCCACCTACTACGACAACGTGCGGGTGCCCCGTGAGATGCTGGTCGGCGAGCTGCACGGCGGCTGGCGGCTGATCACCTCCCAGCTCAACCACGAGCGGCTGGGGCTGGGCTCCTGGTCCGACAAGGTCGCGGGGCTCTTTCGTCGCGTCTTCCTGTGGGCGCGCAGCGCCGACGAGCAGGGCCGTCGGGCCATCGATCGCCCCTGGGTGCAGCGCGCCCTGGCGGAGTGCTACGCCCGGATCGAGGCCATGCGGCTGATCAACTTCCGCATCGCCGCGGATCTCGAGGCGGGGCAGATGGACGTGGCGCTGGCCTCGATCACCAAGGTCTACGGCTCGGAGTCCACCGTCGAGATCCTGCGTCGGTTGACCGAGGTGGTCGGTAGCGGGTCGCTGGTGCGCGAGGGCTCCGCCGCGGCGCTGCTGCTCGGCGAGCTGGAGTACGAGGTGCGCGCCGCGGTGACCCTGACCTTCGGCGGCGGCACCAACGAGATCCAGCGCGAGCTGATCGCCCAGTTCGGCCAGGGGCTGCCGCGCGGGCGGTAATCCATGAGCGGCCCGGGGGCAGGCCTTTGCAAAGGCGCTGTGAACACCTCCCTGGGCGCTACGTTTGCCATCCATGGCAAACGACCTTTGCGTCGACCTACGCCCGGAGCTGCCTTGATGGCACTCCGGGGATGCGTTGCTGAATGGAGAGGCATGATGAGCGACTACTCACCCGCCCGGCCGTGTCGCCTCGAGGCGGTGCCGGGCTGGGACATCGAGACCGACGTCGCCGTCGTCGGCTTCGGCGCAGCGGGCAGCTGCGCGGCCCTCGAGGCCCGGGCGGCGGGCGCCGAGGTGGCGGTGTTCGAGGTCGCCTCGGCGGGGGGCGGCAGCGCCGCCTGGTCCGGCGGCGAGGTCTATGTCGGCGGCAGCGGCGGCACCGAGGTGCAGCGCGCGGCGGACTTCCCCGACACCACCGAGGCCTTCGAACGCTACTTGACCATGGCCGGCGGACCGGCGGCCGACGCCGAGCGGGTGGCGCTCTATGCCCGCCACGGCGTCGAGCACTTCGAGTGGCTCAAGGCCCAGGACGTGCCCTTCAAGGGCACCTACCTGCCGGGCAAGTGGATCGAGCCGACCACCGACGATACCCTGCTGTGGTCCGGCAGCGAGCAGGCCTGGCCGTTTCGCGACCAGGCCGCGCCGGCGCCCCGGGGCCACACCGCCCGCCACGTCGGTTGGGGCGGCGGCAAGGTGCTGATGCAGGCGCTCTGCGAGCGGGCCGAGGAAACGGGCGCCCGGGTTCATGTCGGCGCCCGGGCGCTGTGCCTGATCGTCGATGCCGAGGGCGCGGTATGCGGCCTGGTGGTGCGGCTCGACGGGCGAGCGCAGTACGTGCGGGCCCGCGGCGGCGTGGTGCTGTGCGCCGGGGGCTTCATCACCAACCGCGCGATGGTGGAGCGCTTCGCCCCCGAGGCGCTGGCCTGCCGGCAGGTGGTCAGCGGCGGCCACGACGACGGCGTCGGCATCCGCATGGGCATCAGCGTGGGCGGTGCGACCCTCAACATGCAGGAGTTCTTCGCCACACTGCCGTTCTTCCCGCCGGAATCCCTGGTCAAGGGCATCTTCGTGAATACCCGCGGCCAGCGCTTCATCAACGAGGACTGCTACCACGGCCGGGTCGCGCACTATGTGCTGCGCCAGCCCGAGCGCAAGGCCTGGCTGCTGGTCGACAACGCCATCTTCGCCCGCCCGGTGATCGAGCCCGACATCGAGATCGCCGCGGTGGGGGAGAGCTGGGAGGAGGTGGCCCGCGAGCTCGGCCTGCCCGAGGGGGCGCTCGAGCACAGCGTGGCGGAGTTCAACCGCCGCGCCGCGGCGGGAGAGGATCCCGACTTCCATAAGGCCGCCGAGTGGCTGCGTCCGCTCGATGAGCCGCCCTTCGCCGCGCTGGCCTATTCGCCGGAGGACACCGACTTCCACGCCTTCACCCTCGGCGGGCTCGCCACGCGCCCGGAGGGCGAGGTGCTGGACGCCGACGGTGCCGCCATCGCCGGGCTCTACGCCGCCGGGCGCACCGCCTGCGGGCTGCCGCGCTGGGGCGAGGGCTACAGCTCGGGGCTGTCGCTCGGCGACTCCACCTTCTTCGGGCGACGGGCCGGGCGCCAGGCGGCACGACGGGCGGGCGCGGGGCTCGTCCATGCGGACGAGGCGTTGCCCTCGGCCTCCACCTAGGGTGAACACATGGCCGCCGGCCGCGGCCGGCAAGCGAGCACAACACAAGGGCAAGCCATGAACGATAACGATAAAGAGGCGTTTCGCCAGCAGGTGCGGGAGTGGCTCGAGGCCAACTGCCCGCCGTCACTGCGTACGCCGACCCCGGAAGACGAGATGGTCTGGGGCGGCAGCCGGGTCGAGTTCAAGACCGAGGACCAGCGCCTGTGGTTCGAGCGCATGCGCGATCGCGGCTGGTTCTGTCCGGACTGGCCCCTCGAGTACGGCGGCGGGGGCCTCTCGTCGGACGAGACCACGATCCTCGAGGGCGAGCTGCGCCGGCTGGGCTGCCGGCCGGCGCAGATCAACCTGGGCATCTGGATGCTCGGCCCGGTGCTGCTGGAGTTCGGCAGCGAGGAGCAGAAGCGTCGCCTGCTGCCGCCCATGGCCCGCGGCGAGATCCGCTGGTGCCAGGGCTTCAGCGAGCCCGGCGCCGGCTCGGACCTGGCCAACATCGGCACCACGGCGCGCGACGCCGGCGATCACTTCGTGGTCGACGGCACCAAGATCTGGACCTCCTACGGCGACAAGTCCGACTGGATGTATGCCCTGGTCCGGACCGACCGGGAGGCCTCCAAGCACCGCGGCATCAGCCTGGTGGTGCTGGACATGCACGCCCCCGGGGTGAGCGTGGCGCCGATCGATCTGATCAGCGGCAAGTCCTCGTTCTGCCAGGTGTTCTTCGACGGCGTCGAGGTGCCCAAGGAGAACCTGATCGGGCCGCTCAACGGCGGCTGGGCGCTGGCCAAGGCGCTGCTGCAGCACGAGCGCAGCGCGATGTCGAAGTTCGGCGAGTTCAGCCTGCCCACGCATTTTGACCTCATGCCGCTGATCCGCGACTACCTGCCCGAGGCGCAGACCCCGGCGGAGGTGGCCCTCGAGGCCCGCGCCAACGCCTGCGCCATGGAGGAGGCGGCCTACGGCCTGACCGTGCAGCGCATGACCGACGAGGCCCGGGCCGAGCAGGACGTCACCGGGCTCGCGGCGATCATGAAGCTGGTGCACACCGAGCAGGAGCGCGTGAAGTTCGAGGTGCTGCTCGATGCCATGGGCTATCGGGCCCTCGGTTGGGCGGGTGCTCCCTTCACCGACCGCGAGCAGGCCATCACCAAGGCCTGGCTCAACAGCTTCACCCAGACCATCGCCGGCGGCTCGTCGGAGGTGCAGCTCAACGTCATCGCCAAGCGCGTGCTGGGCCTGCCGGACGCGGGAAAAGGAGCCTCATCATGAGCCTGGTCTATTCCGAGGAACAGCGGCTGCTGGCCGATACCGCCCGGGACTTCCTCGCCGAGCAGAGCCCGGTGAGCGCCCAGCGCGCCCTGCGTGATCGCGGCGATGCCCTGGGCTTTTCGCCCGAGCTGTGGGCGAGCATGGTCGAGCTCGGATGGAGCGCGATCCCCTTCTCCGAGGCCTATGGCGGGCTCGAGTTCGGCGTCACCGGGCTCGGCGCGGTGTGCGAGGCGCTCGGCCATCACCTCAGCCCCTCGCCGATGGTCTCCAGCGTGGCGCTGGCCGGGGCGGTGCTGGAGCAGGCCGGTTCGGCCGACCAGCGCAACGACTGGCTGCCGCTGCTGATCCAGGGCGAGGCGCGCCTGGCCCTGGCGGTGGACGAGGGCGCTCGCCACGACCCGCGCCGCCTGGCGCTCTCGGCGCGTCGCGACGGTGACGGCTATCGGCTCACCGGCGAGAAGGTCATGGTGCTCGACGGCCACGGCGCCGATGGCTGGATTGTCGCCGCGCGCACCTCCGGCGAGCCCGGCGAGGCGGCCGGCGTGAGCCTCTTCCTGGTGCCCGCCGACACCCCGGGGGTGACGCTCACCCGGCTGTCGCTGATCGACGCGCGCAACGCCGTCAACCTGCGCCTCGACGACGTCACCCTCGAGGCGGGCTGCCGGCTGGGCGAAGAGGGCGAGGGGCTGGCGCCGCTGGAGGCCGCCCTGGATCGCGGCCGGGTGTGCCTGGCCGCCGAGATGCTCGGCGCCTGCGACGCCCTGTTCGCCATGACCCTGGAGTACCTCAGGACCCGGGTGCAGTTCGACGTGCCGATCGGCAGCTTCCAGGCGCTGCAGCATCGCGCCGCCTGGTTGCACGTCGAACTGGCGCTGGCTCGCAGCACCCTGATGGCGGCGCTGGACGCCCTCGACCGCGACGCCCACGACGCCCCGGCGCTGGTCAGCCTGGCCAAGTGGAAGGTCGGCACCATGGCCGACCGGGTCGGCAACGAGGCCGTGCAGCTCCACGGCGGCATCGGCGTTACCGACGAGCTCGATGTGGGGCTCTACCTCAAGCGCCTGCGGGTCGCCCAGGCGAGCCTCGGCGACGCCGACTATCACGCCCGGCGCTATGCCGAGCTCGCCCGTTCCTGATACCTGTTCTCGATACCCGTTCTCGATACCCATGCCTGACCTGGAGTCTACGATGTCCTTCTCTCTCAAGCTCTCGGCCTGGCTGCTGGCGGCGCTGCCGCTGGCCGCCCACGCCGAGGCCCCGCAGCCGATCCCGCTGCCGCCGGTCCAGTCGAGCACCGTGCTCGGCGAGACCACCCAGGGCGAGATCCGCTTCGCCTCTCATACGCCCTACGACTTCGACGTGCTGCTCGAGCATTTCGATGCCGCCCCCGCGACCACCAGCGTCGGCACGCTCTTCCTGCCCCATGGCGCCAGCGCGGAGGAGCCGGTGGCGGCGATGGTGGTGCTGCCTGGCAGCGGCGGCATCAAGCCGGGGCGCGAGATGGCCTACGGCGAGATGCTGAAGAACGCCGGCCACGCGGCCCTGGTGGTGGATTACTATCGCTCCCGCGGGGTCGCCGAGTCGGTGCCCTACGCGCTCAAGACCATCAACGTCACCGAGTACGACGTGGTGACCGATGCCTATGCGGCGCTGCGCGCGCTGGGCGAACACCCTGCCGTCGACGCCTCGCGGGTCGGAGTGATGGGCATGTCCTACGGCGGCATGGCCGCGCGCCTGGCCATGGATAGCCGCGTGCGCGCGGTACTGGGCGACGACCTGTCGCCCTTCGCCGCCCACGTCGACGTCTACGGGCCCTGCTTCCAGGACTACCGGATCGCCCGCACCACCGGCGCGCCCCTGCTGACCCTGCGCGGCGGTGAGGATGCCTCCAACGACCTGGTGGCCTGTGCGCGCCGCGAGGGGAGCCTGCGCGAGGCGGGCAGCGAGGTCGCCGCGGTGGTCTTCGCCGGCGCCGGCCACGCCTGGGAGAACCTGGAGCCGCGCCACGAGAACGCCTCGGCCTATGTCCAGGGCTGCGAGATGGTGTTCGACGATCGGGGCCTGCCGAGCGTCAACGGCCAGGCGCTGATCGGCCCGGAGCTGGCGCGGGATCGGAAGACGCGTTTCAGCCAGCGGCTCAAGAGCGGCGAGCCGTTCGCCGACTGCGTCAAGCGCGGCTATATCGTCGGCCGCGACGAGGCGGTCAAGCGCGCCTCCGACCGCGAGCTGCTGCGCTTCATCGACAAGACGCTGGCGCCGACGACCTCCTGATCCCGATCTGACTTCGATCACCCGTCCCGCAACGCTAACGGCCGCCCCGAGGGGCGGCCGTTAGCGTTGGCGCATAGGGTTGGTACAACGCAAAGCGGGATCGGCGGCCCTACACCGCCAGGCCGGCCTCCAGGCCACCGCGCATCGCGCCCTCGATATAGCCCAGCCGCTCACCATCGCCGATGGCGGTCACTGGCACCCCGGCGGCCTCGAGCGAACGGGCCAGGCGATCGTCGGGCTCGGCGCCGAGGGCCAGTACCACCGAGTCGCAGGCGGCCGCGTGCCGCTCGCCCTCGGCGTCCACGTAGTGCACCGCCGCCTCGTCGATGGCCTCGACGCTCACCTGCTTGTGCATGGCGACCTCGTGACGCTCGAGCCCGGCGAGCACCCGCCAGCGCCGCACGATGGCGATCTCGGCGCCGAGGTCGGGGCCGGGCTCCAGCACCGTGACCCTGCGGCCCCGGTCGACCAGGAACTCGGCCAGCTCGAGGCCGACCAGGCCGCCGCCGACGATCACCACCCGCTTGCCCAGCGGCATCCACAGCTTGGAGAGCTTCTGCATCGCCTCGCTGCTGCCGGTGATGCCGGTGAGGCTGCCGGACTTGAGCATCATGCGCTGGGTGAGGCTCAGCTTGCGCTTGGCGATCTCCTCGCCTTCGCCGGTGAGCACCAGGCGCAGCTCGTCACCGGACCAGACGTGGCGCGCCTCGGCCCCGGGCAGGCCCGGCGGGGCGCGCCGCGCGCCGCTGGCGACGATCACCTCGTCCGCGCCGAGCTCGGTAACCAGTTCGGGCGTGGCCTCGGTGCCCAGGCGCACGTCGATGGGCAGCTGGCGCACCTGGGCCAGCAGGTAGTCGAGCAGCGGGCCGTTCTCGGCGTAGGCCAGGGCGGCGAAGAACAGCGTGCCGCCCAGGCGCTGGCCACGTTCGACCAGCGTCACCCGGTGGCCGCGCAGCGCGGCGACCCGGGAGGCCTCGAGACCCGCCGGCCCGCCGCCGACCACCAGCACGTGGCGCGCGCGGTCGCTCTTGATCAGCGCGCGCTCGGCCTCATGGCCGGTCATGGGGTTGACCGCGCACTTGACCCGCTCGTTGACGAAGATCTGGCTAACGCAGGCGTAGCAGTAGATGCAGGGCCGGATGTCCTGGGGGCGATTCTCCTCGAGCTTCAACGGCAGCTCGGGGTCGGCCAGCAGCTTGCGGGCCATGGCCACGAAGTCGCAGCGCCCCGCGCCGACCGCCTCGTCGGCGACGTCCGGCTCCAGGCGGCCCACGGCGATGACGGGAATGCTCAGCGCTCGGGTGAACTGCTCGGCCCAGTCGAGAAAGCCGGCCGGCTGATGCACCAGCGGGGCCTCGGTGAAGGCGTCGCCGCGGTTGACGTTGGCATAGGCCGAGACGCTGACCGCATCGACCCCCGCCCGCTCGGCCAGGCGCGCCACGGCGAGGGCGTCCTCCAGGGTGATGCCGCCCGGGGTGCGCAGCTCCTCGGCGTCCAGGCGCAGCCACAGCGGGTAGTCTTCGCCGACCCGGGCACGCACGGCGGCGATGATCTCCAGCAGCAGCCGGGCGCGGTTCTCGAGCGAGCCGTTGTACTCGTCGTCGCGCTGGTTGAAGTAGGGCGAGAGGAAGCCGGCGATGATGTAGGTGTGGGCGGCGTGGAGCTCCACGCCGTCGAAGCCGGCGCGCTTTGCGCGCTCGGCGGCGGCGGCGAACCACTCGACCATCTGGGCGATGTCGTCGTGATCCATCACGCGCAGCTTCACGCCGCCGCCCTCGCGGCCCTTCGAGGAGCTGATGAAGACGCCCAGCTCCTCGCGGGTCAGGGCGTTAAACATGTCGGTCTTCGAGGCCGGCGGCATCGAGGGCACCCACAGCTCGCGTCCCTCGGCCATGTCGCGCACCGCGGTCTTGCCGGCATGCTGCAGCTGCATGGCGATCTTCGCGCCGTGGCGGTGGACCCGCTCGGCCAGCCGCGTCAGGCCGGGCAGGAAGGCATCGGAGGAGACGCCGACCTGGTAGGGCTCTGCGGTGCCGGCGGGGTAGGCCACCGCGCAGACGCCCATGGTCAAGAGGCCGGCGCCGCCCCGGGCGCGCGCCTCGTAGTAGGCCTGGATGCGCTCGCCGCAGTGGCCGTCGGCCTCGGCGAAGTTCGAGCCCATCGGCGCCATGACGATGCGGTTCTTCAGCGCCAGGTTGCCGATGCGGCCCGGCGAGAGCAGGTGTCGGTAATTGTTCTTGGTCATCTTCTTGGGTCCCTCTTGTCCCGGAAGGGAGGGGCCGCCGGCATGTGCCAGCGGGTTCCAGCCCGGCGAATCCATCATGTCGTCGTCCCCGTGCGTGCCACCGATCCGCTCGACCGGCGCCGTCGCGTGGCGCCTTCACCCATGATGCAGGAAGTCGAGGCAGGTGCGGTTGAAGAGCGCCGCGTGCTCGACCTGCACCCAGTGGCCGCAGCGGTTGAGCATCACGAAGCGTGCCTCGGGGGCGTGGTCGAGGAACTTCTGCGCGCCGCCCACCGGGTTGAAGCGGTCATTGGTGCCCCAGAAGCCCAGCAGCGGGCAGGTCAGCTCGCCCAGGCGCTCGGTCATGTCCGGCACCATCATGGTCGAGAAGAGGTTGGCCGGCTGGCTTGGCGCCACGGCGGCGCGCTCGGCGAGCAGAGTGTCGTCGAGCTGGGAGCTGTCGTAGAGCTGCAGGGTCATCACCTCGCGCATCTCCTCTACGCCCATCGGGCCACGGCCGAACACCTCGACCATGCGCTGGATGCCCTCCATCTCGAAGTAGGTCTCGCGGGCCTCCACGCCGCCCGGGGCCATCAGGATCAGCCGCTCGACGCGTTGCGGATGCGCGAGCGCCTGGCCCAGGGCGATGGCGCCGCCCAGCGAGTTGCCGAGCAGGGTGCAGCGCGCGATGCCCAGCGCCGAGAGGAAGCCGTTCACCGCGTCGACGAAGAAGTCGAGATGGTACTCGACGTCGGCCGGCTTGTCGGAGCGGCCGAAGCCCGGCAGGTCGAGCACCAAGTTGCGAAAGCCCGCCTCGGTGAAAGCGGGGTAGTTGCCCTTGAAGTTGCTGTAGCCGCTGGCGCCGGGGCCGCTGCCGTGCAACCACACCACCACCGGGGCCTCGCCCTCGTCCAGCTTGCCCTCGTCCAGATAGTGCAGGCGCAGGCCGCTAGCGAGGCGTACGTAGTGCCCTTCCGGCAACGGTAGATCCTGTGTGGCCATCTCGCTTCCTCCTCGTGGTGTCGTGTGCCACGAACCATCGTCAGTGCCGGCCCCATGAGCGGCATCGTCCGTTCAGACCAGTTGCCCGAGCCCTCTCTGCTGGGCGCCGGGGGCAGGTCGAAGTGAGGTTCCTTTGCCATGGGTGAGGCGAATTCGCCGAACGGGCTGGCCATGGATGGCCAGCACCGGTCCTGCAAGCGGAGCAGGATGCGAGGGCGCCGCAGGGCAAAAGGTAGCGCCCAGGGAGGGGTTCACAGCGCCCTCACGATGGTCCGGCACTCCGGGGCCTGCCGCCGGAAAAGCCCTGGCGAAAACGCCTTGAAACGCCCGCTTAGTCTTATCGGACGATTTGCCGGGCCGCGGCTTCTTCGATGATGGGCGCCATAGAAGGGGCCGTTCCCCCACGGAGCGGCCGGTCCAGCGCAGATTCGGAGGACGACGAGATGCAGCATCGAGGCAAGGTGGTAGTGGTGACCGGCGCCGGCCAGGGGATGGGGCGAGCCATCGTCGAGCGCTTCGCCCAGCAGGGCGCCAGCGTGGTGGCGCTGGACATCAACGAGGCCGCGGCCCGGGAGACGGCGAGCCTGGCCGGCGAGGGCGTGATCGGCCTGGCCTGCGACATCGCCAACGCCGACGCGGTCAAGGCGGTGATGGAGGAGGTCGTCGAGCGCTACGGCCGCCTCGACGCCCTGGTCAACAATGCCGGCATGGGCTCGGTGGACGCCTTTCTGGAGACCCCTGACGAGACCTGGGAGAAGGTCATCGGCGTCAACCTGACCGGCACCTTCCTGTGCTGCCGGGAGGGCGCGCGGCTGATGCAGAAGGGCGGCCGCGGCGGGGCGATCGTCAACGTCTCGAGCTCCGCGGTGCTCTCCGGCGAGGGGCCGAGCCACTACTGCGCCTCCAAGGCCGGCATCATGGGCCTGACCCGCAGCATCGCCCGCGAGCTGGCGCCCGACGGCATCCGCGTCAACACCCTGGTGCCGGGGCCCACCAAGACCCCGATGATGGCCGACATTCCCGAGGAGTGGACACAGGCGATGATCAACGCCATCCCCCTGGGGCGCATGGGCGAGCCCGACGAGGTGGCCCGGGTGGCCTCCTTCCTGGCCAGCGACGACGCCAGCTTCATGACCGGCCAGAACGTCGGCGTCAACGGCGGCATGGTGTTCCTGTAGGGGGGGGTCGAACATGGCGAACGAGACTATCGAGGCTCGCCTGGCGAGGCTCGAGGCGATCGACGAGATCCGCCAGCTGGCGGCCAAGTATGCGCTGTCGCTGGACATGCGCGACCTGGACGCCCACGTCGGGCTGTTCGCGCCCGACATCCGCGTCGGCCGCGAGCGCCAGGGCAGGGCGCACCTCAAGGCCTGGGTCGATGACACCCTGCGCCACCAGTTCACCGGCACCTCGCACCACCTGGGTCAGCACATCATCGAGATGGTCGATGCCGACCACGCGGTGGGGGTCGTCTACTCCAAGAACGAGCACGAGACCGGCGCCGAGTGGGTCACCATGCAGATGCTCTACTGGGACGACTACGAACGCATCGACGGCCGCTGGTGCTTTCGTCGCCGGCTGCCCTGCTACTGGTACGCCAGCGACCTCAATCGGCCGCCGATCGGCGACATGAAGATGCGCTGGCCCGGTCGCGAGCCCTACCCCGGCACCTTCCACGACCTCTTTCCCAGCTGGAAGGAGTTCTGGGCCGAGCGGCCCGACAAGGAGACGCTGCCCGAGGTGGCCAGCCCCGCGCCCCTCGAGCGTTTCCTCATCACCATGCGCCGGGACGCCCCGGCGCCACGGATCCGGGTGCGCTGAGGCGCCGCCCGGGATGGCACGAGCAGGGCAAGGGAGACTGACAGGATGAACAACAATCAAACGGCGGCCCTGGAGCGCCCCCTCGGTCAGCAGGCACCCGCCGCGGTCCCGATGGAGGAGACCCAGGCCAAGATGGACCGACGGGCGCGGGCGGCGCTGATCCGCCCCGATGAGGCCTACACCCTCGCCGACCGGCTGGAGGAGCAGGCGGCGCGCTTCGCCGACCGCCCGCTTCTGATGTATGGAAAGCGGCGACTGAGCTACGCGGAGGTCGATGCCCGGGCCAACCAGGTGGCGAGGGTGCTCGCCGCCCGCGGTCTCACCCGCGGCGACGTCTGCGCCCTGGCGATGGAGAACCGTCCGGAGTTCTTCTGCGTCTGGTTCGGCATGGTCAAGCTCGGCGTGGTGGTCGCCTTCATCAATACCCAGATCAGCGGCGCGCCGCTGGCCCATGCGCTGGCCACCACCGAAGCCAAGGCGGCGGTGGTGGGCCAGGAGTGCCTGGACAACTTCCTGGACCGTGACGGCGGCGGCGGCGACGGCGACGATGAGCGGACCGCGCTGCCGCTGTGGCTGCTCGAGGACCCCGAGCTGGCGCCGCCGGCGAGCCTGCCCGAGGGCGTCGAGGCGATGCTCGGCGACGAGCTCCAGGCCGCTTCCAGCGAGGCCGTGCCCGCCAGCTGGCGAGAGGGCATCACCGCCGAGACGCCGACGCTGCTGATCTTCACTTCCGGCACCACCGGCCTGCCCAAGGCCGCCATCTACAGCCACATGCGCTGGCTGTCGTCGGGGGACGTGATGGTCGAGACCATCGGCGCCGCGCCGGAGGACGTCTTCTACTGCTGCCTGCCGCTCTATCACGGCGCCGCCGCCACCTCGGTGACCTCCACGGCGCTCAAGGCCGGCGCGGCGATCGCCGTGCGCCGCCGCTTCAGCGTGCGCGAATTCTGGCCCGACCTGCGTCGCTACGGGGTCACGGTCTGCCAGTACATCGGCGAGATCTGCCGCTACCTGCTCAACCACCAGGCCGAGGCCGGGGATCATCGCCTGCGCTGCATGATGGGCGCCGGGCTGACCGCCGAGTCCTGGCAGCGCTGGGTGGCCCGCTTCGGCCACATGGACATCTTCGAGGGCTGGGGGTCCACCGAGGCCAACACCAACCTGATCAACCTCGACAACCGCATCGGCGCCTGCGGCCGGGTGCCGGACTGGGACAAGACCAACTTCCGCTTGATCCGCTTCGACATCGAATCGGAGACCCACGTGCTCGACGAGGAGGGCTTCTGCATCCCCTGCGAGGTGGACGAGGTGGGCGAGGGCGTCGGCATGATCCTCGACCAGGCGCGCTTCGAGGGGTATACCTCCCCCGAGGCCACCGAGCAGAAGATCCTGCGCAACGTCTTCCGCGACGGCGATGCCTACTGGCGCTCCGGGGACCTGCTGCGCTACGACGAGGACCGCTACTTCTACTTCGTCGACCGCATCGGCGATACCTTCCGCTGGAAGAGCGAGAACGTCTCGACCCAGGAGGTGGCGGCGGCCCTGGACGACTTCGCCGGCGCCGAGCTGATCAACATCTACGGCGTGCAGGTGCCCGAGCACGAGGGGCGAGCCGGCATGGCCGCCATCGTCATGCAGCCGGGCCAGGCGTTCGACCCCGAGGCGTTCTACGCGCTCACCGAGCGGCGCCTGCCGCGCTACGCCGCGCCGCTGTTCGTGCGGGTGGCCTCGGATGCGGACATGACCACCACCTTCAAGCTGCGCAAGGTGGACCTGCAGCGCCAGGGCTACGACCCCGAGCGCTGCGGCGATCCACTCTACCTGCGCGATGATCGGGAGGGCAGCTATCGGCCCTATTCCCGCGAGCTGCTCGACGCCCTGGGCCTGCCGCCGTTTCGTGGCTGAGGCGAATCCAACAAGAAGGAAGGACACATGACGGGATTGAGAGGCAACGCCGCCATCGTCGGGGCGGCCCAGTACAAGCCGGAGAAGTACCAGACCGCGCCACAGATGTTCCATCTGGAGCAGGTCGCCGACCTGGCCGGCCAGGCGCTTGCGGATGCGGGCCTCGAGGCCTCCGACCTCGACGGCCTGGTGATCAACGGCCCGCACTTTCACGAGGCCTCGGTGTTCGTGCCGGCCATGGCCGCCGAGTACCTGGGCATCAACGTCAACTTCGCCGAGGTCGTCGACCTGGGCGGCTGCACGCCGGTGGGCATGGTGTGGCGCGCCGCCGCCGCCATCGAGATGGGGCTGTGCGAGGCGGTGCTCTGCGTGCTGCCGGCGCGCATGGCGCCGTTCGGGCCCGACGAGGACCCGGCCTGGATGGCTCAGGCGATGCGCTACGGCGGCCACAGCACCGCCTTCGGCGCGCCCGAGGCGGAGTTCGACCTGCCCTACGGCCACATGGGCCAGAACACCGGCTACGCGATGATCGCCCAGCGCTATGCGGCGCGCTACGGCTACGATCCCCGGGCCATGGCCAAGATCGCCGCCGATCAGCGCACCAACGCCCTGGCCAACCCCCAGGCGATCTTCCACGGCCAGCCGCTCAGCATCGACGACGTGCTGGCCAGCAAGCTGGTCGCCGACCCGCTGCGGGTGCTGGAGATCGTCATGCCGGTGGCCGGCGGCGCCGCGGTGATCGTCACCTCCAAGGAGGTGGCGGCGCGCACTCGCCATCGCCCGGCCTTCCTCAAGGGCTTCGGCGAGCACCTGGCCTTCAAGTCGCCCTCCCATGCGCCGGAGATGACCGACACCCCGATCGGCGTGGCGGCGCGCAAGGCCTTCTCGATGGCCGGCGTGAAGTCCTCGGACATGGACGCCGCCCAGATCTACGACTGCTACACCATCACCGTGCTGCTGACCCTGGAGGACGCCGGCTTCTGTCCCAAGGGCGAGGGCATGCCCTTCGTGCGCGAGCACGACCTGACCTGGCGGGGCAATTTCCCGCTCAATACCCACGGCGGCCAGCTCAGCTTCGGCCAGGCCGCGGCGGCCGGCGGCATGTCCCAGGTCATCGAGGCCTTCACCCAGATCGCCGGACGCGCCGAGGATCGCCAGCTCAAGCGCTGCGACCAGGTATTCGTCAGCGGCACCGGTGGAGTGATGAGTGAACAGGGCGCACTGATTCTGCAAGGGAGCTAAGACATGGCGATGCAAAAACCGCTGCCGGTGGCCACCGAGATCAGCCGCCCGTTCTGGGACGGCCTCAAGCAGGGGCAGGTGATGCTGCCGCGCTGCGACGACTGCCAGACCTGGATCTTCTATCCGCGCCGCCATTGCACGAGCTGCTTCTCCCAGCGGCTGAGCTGGCAGGCGGTGAGCGGCCAGGGCCGGCTCTACAGCTACACCCTGGCGCGGATCCCGACCCTGCCGGAGTTCGCCGACGAGTCGCCCCAGGCGCTGGCGGTGGTGGAGCTCGACGAGGGCGTGCGCATGAACGCCACCCTGGTGGGCCTCGCCGAGGACGAGATCGAGATTGGCATGGCGCTGGCGCCGGTGTTCGCCCGGGTCAACGCCCGCGGCGACACCCTGCTGCGCTTCACCGTCCCGGGCCGCGAGGGACACCGCGACGAGACGCCGATCCTGGCGGTGGGCGATGACGGCAAGCGGCAGGTGCCCTTCGACGACGGCGCGGCGCTGGCGAGCCTGGTGACCGGCGAGTTCGGCGGCTGGAGCAACGAGCTCACCGTCGACCAGGCGCTGGTCAACCGCTTCGCCGACCTCTCCGGCGATGACTACTGGCTGCACACCGATCCCGAACGCGCCGAGCGGGAGAGCCCCTATGGCACCACCATCGCCCACGGCGCCCTGGTCCAGGTGCTGCAGTCGCGGCTGAGCATCCCGCTGGACTTCGAGCTCACCGGGTACTCCACCATGGTCAACTACGGCTCGGATCGCCTACGCTTCCCGGCGCCGGTGCCGGTGGGCTCGCGGGTCCACGCTCGCGCCCGGGTCAAGGACGCCGAGCCGACCCGCAAGGGCACCCAGCTGACCCTCGAGGTGCACACCCACGTAGTGGGCGAGGAGCGCCCCTCGGTGATCAACGACCTGGTGATCCTGTATCGCTGACCACAGGCTCCCATGTCTGCCAATCGCTGGGTTCCGGGGAATGGCGTAGCGAAGGTCTTTTGCCATGGATGGCAAAAGTAGCTCCCAGGGGGGGTACAGCGCCTTCGCGGAGATATTTCCCGGAACATGCTTCTCTGTCGATGGGAATCTCGAGCGGGGGTAGAGGTAGGTATGCAAGACATCGCCAGGCGCCTGCAAGGCAAGATCTGCGTGGTCACCGGGGCGAGTCGCGGCGTGGGCCGCGGCATCGCCCTGTCGCTGGGTGCGGCGGGCGCCACCGTCTACGTCACCGGCCGCACTCGCCAGGAGGGCGAGGCGCCGCTGCCCGGCACGGTGGGCGCCACCGCCGCCGAGGTAACCCGGCGTGGCGGCCACGGCATCGCCGTGGCCTGCGATCACGCCGACGATGCCCAGGTCGAGGCGCTGTTCGCTCAGGTCGGCCGCGAACAGGGTCGCCTCGACCTGCTGGTCAACAACGCCCTGACCGTGCCCGAGGCGCTGGTGGCGCCCGGTCCCTTCTGGGACAAGCCGCTGGCCATGAGCGCGCTGCTCGACGTCGGCCTGCGCTCCTCCTACGTCAGCAGCTACTTCGCCGCGCCGCTGATGCTCGCGGGCGGCGGGCTGATCGCCTTCACCTCGGCGCCGGGCGCGCGCTGCTACATGCACGGCCCGGCCTACGGCGCCGGCAAGGCCGGGATCGACAAGATGGCCTTCGATATGGCCCACGACCTGCGCCCCCACGGGGTGGCGACCGTCTCGCTTTGGCTCGGCGTGGTGGCCACCGAGCGCACCGCGGCGGTGCTCGCCGCCGAACCGCGCAAGTACGGCCGCGTGGTGCCCGAGTCCGCCGAGTTCCCCGGCCGGGTGCTGGCCGCGTTCTACGCCGACCCCGAGCGCCAGGCCCGCTCCGGCGGGGTCTACTACGCTGCCGAGCTAGCCCGAGAGCTCGGCGTGGTCGACCTCGACGGCCGCCAGCCGCCGTCCTACCGCGCCGCCCTCGGCGGGCCGTTGCCCTTCAGCGACGCCGTGGTGGAATAGCCGGCGCCGGCAACCGGCGCCTTGACTCAGGGAGGGATGACGATGGCCGCGACCTACGATGTGATCGTGGTGGGGGCCGGTTCGGCGGGCTGTGCGGCCGCCTATCGGCTCGCCGTCCGGGGCGCCCGGGTTCTGCTGCTGGAGGCCGGCGGGCGCGATCGCCACCTCGCCATGCGCGTGCCCATCGGCTTCGCCTCGCTGCTCGGCGAGGGCCCGACCAACTGGGGCTATGTGAGCGAACCGGAACCGCATCTCGACGGCCTGCGCGTGCCGCTGCCCCGGGGCAAGGTGCTCGGCGGCTGCAGCAGCATCAACGGCATGGTCTACGTTCGCGGCCAGCGCGAGGACTACGACGCCTGGGCGGCGGCCGGCAATCCCGGCTGGTCCCATGATGAGCTGCTGCCGCTCTTTCGCCGCTCGGTGCGCCACTGGGCCGGGGCGAGCGAGCATCACGGCGGTGACGGACCGCTCGCCGTCAGCCCGGTGGCACGACGGCTGCCGGTGGGCGAGGCCTTCATCGCCGCCGCCGAGCAGGCCGGCATCCCCCGCAACGCCGACTTCAACGGCGCCACCCAGGAGGGCGTGGGCTACTTCGAGGCCACCATCGAGCGCGGTCGCCGCCACAGCAGCGCCCGCGCCTTTCTCGGGCGACCGAGGCCCGCCGGCCTCGAGGTGGTGAGCGGCTTTCATGTCACCCGGTTGGTGATCGAGGGTGGGCGCGCGGTGGCGGTGGAGGGGCGGCGCCGCGGCAAGGGCGCGATCGAGCGCCTCACTGCCGACGAGATCGTGCTCAGCGCCGGCGCCTTCAACTCGCCCCAGCTGCTCGAGCTCTCCGGTATCGGCCAGGCCCGCCGCCTCGAGGCGCTTGATATCCCGGTGCGGGCGGACCTGCCCGGCGTGGGCGAGCATCTCCAGGATCACGCCAACAGCTATCTCTACTTCGCGACCCGCGACTGCGAGACCTACTACGAGCAGGTCCGCGGCCGGCGCCTGCCGCGGACCCTGTTCGACTACCTGGCCCGCCGCGGCGGAATCTTCGCCAACCCGGCCGCCCAGATCGGCGCCTTCCTGCGCCTCGATCCCGAGGCCTCGCGACCGGACGCCCAGATCCACTTCGCGGCGGCCGCCGCCCGGGCCGACGACACCGGCCGGCTCACGCCGATCCCCGGCGTGTGCGCGAGCATCTGCCAGCTGCGACCGGGCAGCCGCGGCAGCGTGCATCTCCGAAGCGCCCGGCCCACGGACGCCCCGGTGATCCGGCTCAACTACCTGAGTCACGAGGATGATCGGCGCTTCCAGCTGGCCGCCGTGCGACGCCTGCGCGAGATCTTCGCCCAGCCGTCGCTGGCGGGGCTGCTCGACGGCGAGCTGGCTCCACTCGCCGGCCTCGATGACGACGCGGCCCTGCTCGCGGGCATCCGCCGGAACCTGGAATCGGTGCACCATCCCGCCGGCAGCTGCCGCATGGGCACCGGGCCCGACGCGGTGGTCGACTCCGCCCTCAGGGTCCACGGCATCGACGGCTTGCGCGTCGCCGACGCTTCGATCATGCCGCGGTTGATCTCTGGCAACACCCACGCGGCCTCGGTGATGATCGGCGAGAAGGTGGCCGACCTGATTGAGCAATAGGTCGCAGGAGCGTTTTCATGGCGGGATTTCCAGCATGGTCTGAACGGACGATGTGATGTTCCACGCCGTTCTAGACGATGCCATAACAAGAAAAACGACTGGAGAGTGTCTGTGATATCCGAACCAAAGGTCACCTGGCGAACCCATTACGCACTCGGCGTTTTGGCCATCATTTATATTTTCAATTATATCGATCGGCTGGTGGTCTCGATCCTGATTGAACCCATCAAGCTCGAATTCGGCGTGTCCGATACGATGATTGGACTGCTTTCCGGTGTCGCCTTCGCGCTTTTCTATACGGTATTTGGGTTGCCCGTCGGGCGCCTTTCCGATCGAATCGGGCGCAAGCCGGTGATCGTCATCGCATGCATTGCCTGGAGCGGGATGACGATGCTTTGTGGGGTGGCGACGAGTTTCGCCATGCTGCTGCTGTTTCGTATCGGCGTGGCCGTCGGCGAGGCAGGAGGGTCGGCACCGTCTGTGGCCATGGTCTCTCAGCTATATCCTGCCCGGCTACGTTCGCGGGCGCTATCCGTGTTTCTGATGGGTCCTGCGATAGGCGCGGTAGTGGGGCTGGGCTTCGGCGGCTGGGTGGCCGAACTTTACGGGTGGCGATGGGCCTTTATCATCATCGGTGCTCCAGGCGTTCTCCTGGGGGGCATTCTCGCTTTGACGGTCAAGGAGCCGAAAGCTTTAGATGATGTCGAGGATAGTGAAAGTGAAACACATGAACCCTTTTTCAAGACAATACTTATATTGTTGAACACCCCCTCCTATGGCTTGATCGTGGCAGCGGGAAGCATAGCCGCGATCGCGGGCTATGCGATCGGTACCTGGAATCCCAGCTTTCTCATTCGCTCCCATGACCTGAGCCTTCAGGAGGCGGGCTTCTTGATGGGAGTGGGGGGCGGTCTGGTTTCTGCTGTCGGAACGCTATGCTGCGGTGCCATGACCGATCGAATGACGGCGAGCAACAGTGGCTGGCAGCTCGGGACGGCCCTGTTGGGAACAGCTCTCAGTATTCCCTTCGGTCTGCTGTTTTTCCTTTGGCCTGACGGTACGGCCTTTTTTTTGGGCAATATGCCGGTGCCCACGGCCTTTCTGTTTTATTTGGGGTTTGCCTTCTTTGGTATATGGTGGGCCGTCCCCTGTTTTGGTGCAATGAGCTGCTTGATACCGGCCAAGCGACTGGCCCAGGCGACCGCCCTGTTCTTCATGGGGACAACCTTGATAGGCGTCGGCCTTGGCCCCTTGATCGTCGGTGTGCTGAGCGATTACTTCAGGGTCACGATCGGTGACGAGGCGTTGCGCTATGCACTGTCCAGCTGTATCGCCCTGTTACTCCTTCCCTGTCTGTGTCTGGCGATCGCCATACCACGCTATCGTCGTGAAGTGGACGACAAAGCGACGGAGGCTCCGTTTAAACCTGCCACTGCCTGATGCTCGACATGTCACCGCCGCTAACAGAGCTGGTGGGCTGACTGACAAGGGGGGGCATGCGCTTCGTGGTATCAACGCAAGTATCGTATCGCCACGTCTAGTCCGATCAAACGATGCTTCTTGTCTCCAGGCTCTCTAGCTTGGAAGGGCGAGTCAGATGGATTTCATCGGGAGGAAGCGGTGATGGCAACGACAGGTATGGGCATCATTGGAGTGGTGGGTGGCACCGGAAATCTGGGTGCAGCGCTGGCTCGACGCTGGGCCAAGGCGGGACATCGAGTGCTGATCGGGTCTCGCGATGCCGAAAGGGCATTGGAAGCGGCTCAGCGGCTAAGTCAAGAGCTCGATATCGAAGTAGGCGGCAGCGATAATCTCAGTGTTGCCAAACAGGCCGAGCTGATCGTGATGGCCGTGCCGTTTGCCTCGCAGGAGGAAGCGCTCGACCAGATTGCCACGGTCGTCCAGGGCAAGGTTCTCGTCGACACCACGGTTCCTCTGGTACCGCCCAAGGTGATGCGCGTCCAGTTGCCCGAGGAAGGCAGTGCCGCCTTGCGAACCCAGCGCCGACTCGGTGACGGTGTGCGCGTCGTTTCGGCCTTCCATAATGTGGCGGCACATAAGCTTACCACCGATGCCGAAGTCGACTGCGACGTGCTGGTATTCGGTGATGACAAGGAGGCTCGCTCGACGGTGGTAGCCCTGGCCAACGATGCGGGGCTGCGCGGCCTTCATGCAGGTGCCCTGGGCAATTCCGCCGCGGCCGAGGCGATGACCTCGATCTTGATCTTCATGAACCGTCACTACCGCGTCGACGGAGCCGGCATCCGGATTACCGGGACGCTGGATCTGGGCGAAGGTAGCTGAGTGAGCGCCATGCTCAGTGGGGTGCATTTTCAGGCGCTACCAAACATCCCCGAGATCTCTCCCGGAGATGACCTGGCGGCCATCATCAGCCAAGCGTTAGAGGACGCGGATCTGATCCTGGAGGACACGAGTGTGCTGGTGGTGGCACAAAAGGTGGTCTCCAAGGCCGAGGGGCGTCTCGTCGATCTCGCCTGTGTGACGCCGACGCCGCGCGCCACGGAGCTGGCCAGGCTGACGGGCAAGGATTCGCGCCTGGTCGAGCTGGTGCTCGAGGAATCCAGCGATGTCTTGCGCGCTGTCCCCGGCGTCATGATTGTTCGCCACCGTCTGGGCTACGTGATGGCTAATGCCGGTATCGATCAATCCAACCTGCCCGACAACGCCTCGGGGCAGCGCGCGCTGCTGCTACCGCGCGATCCCGCTGCCTCGGCGCAGGCGCTTAGCGCTGGACTGGAGACGCGCCAGGGTACCCATCCGGGGATCATCATCAGTGACAGCTTCGGTCGCCCTTGGCGTAACGGCGTGGTCAACGTTGCCCTCGCCTCCGCCGGCGTTCCGGCGTTGATCGACCAGCGCAGCGGCACCGACCGTCACGGGCGAACCCTCCACAATACGCTGATCGCCCATGCGGATGCTATCGCCGCCGGCGCGGCCCTGGTGATGGGAGAGGCGGGGGAAGGGACGCCAGTAGCAGTGGTGAGCGGGTTGTCATTGAGCGACACAGTGGTCGATGCTTCGGCGTTGATCAGGCCTCTCGAATCGGATCTTTTCCAATGACTCATGAACTGCGGAGACATGAACGGATCGTCGCCCTCAGCGGTGGCGTTGGCGGCGCCAAGCTGGCGGAAGGGCTGATGCGTGCCGTCGTGGAAGGCGAGATGACACTGGTCGTCAATACCGGTGATGACTTCAATCACCTCGGACTGCATGTCTGTCCGGATGTCGATACTGCCCTCTATACCTTATCCGGGCTTGCCAATCCGCAAACGGGATGGGGGCGGCGGGACGAAACCTGGTCCTTCATGCAGGCACTGGAACAGTTCGGCGGCGAATCCTGGTTTCGCCTCGGGGATGCCGATCTGGCCCTACACGTGGAACGCACCCGCCGCTTGGCTGCTGGCGAACCGCTGTCCAGCGTTATCAGTGATCTGGCCGAACGCCTCGCCATCCCCGCTCGGATCCTGCCGATGAGTGATGACCCCGTCCGCACCCGGCTCGATACCGAGATCGGTGCTCTGGATTTTCAGCACTACTTTGTTCGTGAGCAATGCCGACCGCGGGTGAACAGCATCGAATTCAAGGGGGCCGAAAAGGCACGCCTTTCACCCGGCGCCGTTCGAGCGCTTGCCGACGAAGACCTCGGGGCCATCATCCTGTGCCCATCCAATCCCTACCTGAGCATCGCCCCCATGCTTGCGGTGCCGAGGATGCGGGAACTGATCCGAAGCGCCGATGTGCCCGTGGTGGCTGTATCACCCTTAGTGGGGGGAGAGGCCGTCAAGGGACCCACCACCAAGATCATGAACGAGCTGGGTCTGTCCGTCAGCGTTCTGCAGATCGTCCAGGACTATGCTGATCTTATCGATGGACTCGTACTCGACAGTCGTGATGCGGGCCTGCGTGATCGGATCGATCTGCCAGTCACCGTTACCGATACTCTCATGCACACGCCCCAGGACCGTCTGCGCGTGGCCAGGGAAACGCTGGCATTTGCCGCTACCCTACGCGGTTGACGCCATACCACTCCCGGTGGCGTCACTGAGCCACGCTGGGTATGCATGCTTCTACCCTCGGTTTCCTTCCTCTCAACGACTGCCGCGACTACCTGACTCGGGCTCGTCGTGGATCCTCGCTCCCTACCGATTGCTCAATCGTCCAGATGCCTGACGAGCAAGCATGCGTCACGTCTGCTGGTCCCTCTGTCGTTATTTTGGAAAATTCTCCTCCTCGCCAGTTGCTGAAACGATGTCCGTCCCCGGTGCTGAATAAGTGAACCTTTCAGATAAAAACCGAGCATTTTCACCTCACGTGGTTCTCTCGCATTATCGCATGGGTAAGTGTCTGATTGATGGTGATTATTTTCCGGTTTAAGAAAGATGAAAAAGCTCGGAAAGCGAGTGGATCAGGGTTGGGCCGACTGCTTGAATAGGCATTAAGAAGGATCGCGTGAACTGTCAGTCATCGCACGTCATTGGTAGGGGAGGGACCACATGAGTCTCTGGGCACTGGTGCCACTCAAGACCCTGGGTCAAGGGAAAACGCGGTTGATGCCTGAGCTGCCTTTCCTGGGTCGTCAACGGCTGGTGGAGACGATGCTCGACCGGGTCATGGAGGCGTTAGCCGGCAGTGAGCTGGTCGAGCACATTGCCATCGTCGGCAGCGACCCGGACCAGTGTCCTCCAGCCGTGTTCCACCTTCAGGATGCCGGCCATGGGCTGAACCATGCGCTCACCATGGCCACCCAGCAGTTACATACGGCAGGCGCCGATGAGCTCCTGGTGATGCATGCCGATCTCCCGCTGGTTCGCAGCGAGGAGATCGACGCCCTCATCCTCGCCGGGCGTCGCCGTGGCCTGGCCCTGGCAAGTGACCGTCACGGTCAGGGCACCAACGCCATCTTCTTGAGCCAACCGGGGACGTTTCCATTCCGCTTCGGCCGGCACAGCCTGATGCGTCATATGGCAGCGGCAGAAGCATCGGGCCTGAGGCCCGCATTGAGCCAGGCCCCGGGACTGCTATTCGACGTCGATACCGCACAGGACTTGAGCATGCTGGCGAGCATGCAGATGACTGTCGGGGCGAGTATATCCACTGCCTGCCGGAGTATTTCCCATGGTTGAACCGATCAATGCGCTACTGGACAAATCACGCTCGGGCGCCGGACTCTGCGCAGATGATGCATATCGAGTAGGGGCCGAGGCGCCGCTTCACGATCTTATGTCGTGTGCCGAGGCGATGACGCTCGAGGGCCACGGGCGGCGAATTGGTTACTCACCCAAGGTCTTCATTCCACTGACGCGACTGTGTCGAAATCACTGCGGCTACTGCACCTTCGCTACATCGCCGAAGAAGATCGATGGCCCTTATCTCAGTCCCGAGGAAGTGCTGGCCATTGCCCGCGACGGCGCTCGCGCCGGCTGCCATGAAGCCTTGTTCACCCTGGGCGAACGTCCTGAACAACGCTATCCCCAGGCACAGGCGGCGCTCGACGCGATGGGATATCAGGATACCTTCGCCTATGTGGCTGCCATGGCCAGGCTGGTCTTCCGTGAAACCGGCCTGTTGCCGCATATCAATCCGGGCACCATGTCGTCTGAGGAGATGAGACCGCTACGCCAGGTGGCGGCTTCCCTGGGGATCATGCTGGAGTCCACGGCCGACCGCCTGCATGAGCGCGGAGGCCCTCATTGGCGCTGTCCAGACAAGCGCCCCAGGGCGCGTCTGGCTACCTTGCGGCATGCCGGTGAGCTGTCCGTCGCCATTACCTCGGGCATCCTGATCGGTATCGGGGAAACTCGAGTGGAGCGCATTGATGCCCTACTGGCGCTTCGAGAGCTGCATCGCGAATACGGACATATCCAGGAGCTGATCATCCAGAACTTCCGGGCCAAGCCGGGGACGCGAATGGCCGAAGCCCCGGAACCGGATATCGATGATCAGGCCTGGACCATCGCCATGTCACGCCTGATCTTCGGTGCCGAAATGTCCATTCAGGCGCCGCCCAACCTGCGTCCGGCTGAATTGGAACAGCTGGTGCGAGCAGGCATCAACGACTGGGGCGGCATCTCACCGGTAACCCTGGACCATGTCAATCCTGAAGCTGCCTGGCCACAGATCGACACCCTGGCACTGGAAAGCGCTCGCTTTGGCCGCCAGCTGCTGCAGCGCCTGCCGCTGATACCGGCCTACGTTCGTCGGCTCGAGCAGTGGGTGGTGCCCGATATCGCCAAGGCCGTGCGCCGTGCCGCCGATGCCCGTGGGTTTGCGCGTACGGACAACTGGTATGCCGGTAGTCGCGAAGCTACTGAAGCGGACGCCACTCTGCTGCCAGGCGGCACGAGCGAGGACAGGACCCCATCACCGGAAATTGCGCAGCTTCTGGAGCGAGCCTGCGCAGGAGAGGCGTTGAATGAAGGCGAAATCGTCCAGCTGTTTATGGTCGATGGAAGCGATCTGAGGGCGGTCATTCATGCCGCCGATACCCTGAGGCGGGTCACCGTGGGGGAGAACGTCACTTACACCCGTAACTGCAACATCAACTACACCAATATTTGCCAGTATCGCTGCGGTTTCTGTGCCTTTGCCAAGGGCAGTACAGCAGCCAACCTGCGTGGACCAGCCTACCGGCTGGACGCAGCCAGGGTCGCCGAGCGTGCTGGTGAGGCCTGGTCGCGAGGCGCGACCGAAGTCTGTATGCAGGGGGGCATCCATCCACACTATGACGGCAACACCTATCTGGCACTAGCGGCGGCAGTAAAGGAGGCCGTGCCACACATGCACGTGCATGCCTTCTCTCCCCTCGAGGTGTTCCACGGGGCGGAGACACTGGGGCTGGAACTCACGGAATATCTGCAACGGCTGTATCAGGCCGGTTTACGCTCGCTTCCGGGGACTGCGGCGGAAATCCTCGACGATGAAGTCAGGGCCACCCTCTGTCCTGACAAGCTCAATACCGAGCAGTGGCTGGAAGTGATGCGTAGCGCCCATCAAGCCGGCATACGCAGTACTGCCACCATGATGTTTGGACACGTCGAGCGGCCCGAACACTGGGCGCGTCACCTGCTGCGCATCCGTGCTCTTCAGGGGGAAACGGGGGGCTTCACGGAGTTCGTTCCTCTGCCTTACGTCCACATGGAATCTCCTATCTGGCTCAAGGGCCAGGCCCGTTCCGGTCCGACCCTGCGCGAAGCGGTGCTGGTGCATGCCGTCAGCCGCCTGGCACTGCATCCGCTGCTGACCAATATTCAGACATCGTGGGTGAAGATGGGGCGAAAGGGAGCCGCCCTCTGCCTGGAGGCGGGTGCCAACGACCTTGGCGGGACGCTGATGTATGAGTCCATTACTCGCGCCGCTGGAGGCAGTAATGGCCAGTCATTGGATGACTCGGATCTGGTGGCCATTACCCGTGCCGTGAATCGTCCTCTCTTGCAGCGCAATACCTTTTATCAACCGGTCGATGACTCCATGGCGGACGAGGCGTGGGCAGGGCCGGATCGCATTTCCCTGGATGATATCACGCCGAGTTCTCTCTCCTCATCGACCAGCGCCATCCACGACATTTCCATGCTACAACAATAATGAGGTAAGCAATGTCACTCACTCATCTACAACGACTCGAAGCCGAAAGCATCCAGATCATTCGAGAAGTGGTCGCCGAAACGGAGAATCCGGTGATGCTTTATTCGATTGGTAAGGATAGTGCGGTCATGCTGCACCTTGCGAAAAAGGCCTTCTATCCGTCCGTGCCCCCATTTCCGCTGCTACATGTCGATACCCGATGGAAATTTCGGGAGATGTACAAGTTTCGCGAGCGCATGGTGGAAGAATCGGGCATGGAACTGATTGTCCATGTCAACCCGGAGGGCGTCGAGCAGGATATCAACCCCTTTACGCATGGCTCAAGTGTACATACCGACATCATGAAGACAGAGGGGCTCAAGCAGGCACTCGATCAATACGGTTTCGATGCCGCTTTCGGTGGCGCCAGACGCGATGAAGAAAAATCACGAGCAAAGGAGCGCGTGTTCTCGTTCCGCACGGCTCAGCATCGTTGGGATCCGAAGAATCAGCGTCCGGAGCTTTGGAAACTTTACAACACGAGAAAGCACAAGGGGGAATCCATACGAGTGTTCCCCCTGTCCAACTGGACCGAACTGGATATCTGGCAGTACATACATCTGGAAGGTATCCCCATCGTGCCTCTCTACTACGCCGCCGAGCGTCCGGTGGTCGAGCGCGATGGTAGCCTGATCATGGTCGATGACGAGCGTATGCCGCTCGATCCTGGAGAAACGCCGAAGATGACGAAAGTGCGCTTTCGTACCCTGGGGTGCTATCCGCTGACCGGTGCCGTCGAGTCTGAGGCGGAAACCCTGCCCGCGATCATTCAAGAAATGCTGCTGACGCGAACTTCCGAGAGACAGGGGCGAGTCATTGATCATGACGCCGCGGCATCAATGGAAAAGAAAAAACAAGAAGGGTATTTCTGATGGCACACGTTTCCGAGCTCATTTCGTCGAATATCGATCAATATCTCAAGCTCCACGAACAGAAGAGCCTGTTGCGTTTCATTACGTGTGGCAGCGTTGATGACGGCAAGAGCACGCTGATCGGTCGCCTGCTCTTCGAATCCAAGATGCTTTTTGAAGATCAGATAGCGGCCGTCGCCGCCGATTCCAGGAAATACGGCACTCAAGGTGAAGAAATGGACTTCGCCCTGCTGGTCGATGGCCTGGCTGCGGAGCGTGAACAGGGGATTACCATCGATGTGGCTTACCGTTTCTTTTCGACGGAAAGGCGCAAGTTCATTGTTGCTGATACGCCCGGACACGAGCAGTATACCCGAAACATGGTGACCGGCGCCTCTACCGCCGATGCGGCGATCATGATGGTAGACGCTCGCAAGGGTATCCTGACCCAGACACGTCGCCACAGCTATCTCGTATCGCTGCTTGGGATCCAGCATATCGTTGTCGCCATCAACAAGATGGACTTGGTGGATTACGATGAGCAGACCTATCAAAAGATTGTCGATGACTACACGGTACTGGCCGACCATCTTGGTCTGACCGATATCTCCTTTATCCCTATGTCGGCTTTCAAGGGGGATAATATCATCGAGCAGAGTGCCAATATGCCTTGGTATAGGGGGCCGGCGCTGATGCCGTATCTCGAGCAGATCGAGATCGATCAAGACAAGTTGCTGAGCACTCCGTTCCGTATGGCGGTGCAGTGGGTCAATCGCCCTAACCTGGACTTCAGGGGCTTCACCGGAAGCATTGCCAGTGGTCAGGTCCATCCTGGCGATCGCATCCGTGTGCAGCCCTCGGGTCAAGAGAGTACCGTGGAGCGGATTGTCACCATGGATGGTGATCTCTCTAAGGCAGTCGCGGGACAGTCCATCACGCTGACTCTCAACGATGAGATTGATATTTCTCGGGGAGATGTGATCTCGAAGGTTACTGGACCCGCTGAAATTGCCGATCAGTTCGAGTGCACTCTGACCTGGATGCACGAAAACCCGATGTTACCGGGACGTCCCTACCTGATGAAGATAGGGACACGCACTGTTACGGCCACCATCACCGACATAAAATATCAAATAAATGTCAACACTCTGGAGCATCTGCCGGCCAAGACGTTGGATCTGAATGGTATTGCTGTCTGTAATCTTAGCCTGGATCGGCCGATTGCCTTTGATCCTTATGATCAGAATCGTGACACTGGCGGATTCATTCTGATTGACAGGATAAATAACAGCACCATCGGTGCGGGGCTGCTCCACTTCGCACTTCGTCGGGCTCATAATATCCATATGCAACCGGTGGATATTGATAGGGAGGCCCGTTCACGACTCAAAGGACAGAAGAGCTGTGTTCTGTGGTTCACGGGATTATCGGGGGCCGGGAAGTCGACGATTGCCAATGCGGTCGAGAAGCGTCTCCATGCAATGGGCCACCATACCTATCTGTTGGACGGCGACAATGTTCGTCATGGCCTCAACAAGGATCTGGGATTCACGGATGTTGATCGTGTCGAGAACATTCGCCGCATCGCTGAAGTAACAAAATTGATGGCAGATGCCGGCCTGATCGTGATCAGCGCCTTCATTTCACCCTTCCGTGCTGAGCGGGATATGGCACGTTCCTTGGTCAACGACAACGAGTTTCTCGAGATACATATCGATGCTCCGCTGGAAGTTGCCGAGCAGCGTGATGTCAAGGGTCTCTACAGGAAGGCGCGCCAAGGCCAGTTGAAGAACTTCACCGGGATAGACTCCCCCTATGAAGCGCCTGAATCTCCCGAGCTGTGCATCGACACCACCAGCACAAGCGTGGACATCGCGGTCGAGCAGGTCGTTGCCGCTCTCCAGGAACGTGGCGTCCTGCCGCTGTAAGGCCTCCTTCTGGGCTGTTCGGCGAAGACCGCCCAGAAGATTGACAGGAGTTCAAGCATGAGCAACCTAACCCTCGATGCATTGCTGGAGGCGTTGATTCCCATCGTTCGGATTGCGGGGCAGGGAGTCATGGACATCTATGCCGGCCGTATTTCCGTACGAAGCAAGGCCGATGCATCCCCGGTCACCGAAGCGGACGAACGCGCTGAGGCGCTTATTCTGCCGGCCCTCCAGGAACTGGACCCCACGATTCCAATCGTTTCCGAGGAGCAGGCCTCGGCTGGCGTCGTGCCTCACGTTGGGTGCCGATTCTGGCTTGTCGATCCGCTGGATGGCACCAAGGAGTTCATCGGTCGCAACGGCGAGTTCACCATTAACATCGCGCTGATCGAGGGCGGCGAGCCGGTGCTGGGCGTGGTACTGGCCCCGGCCATGAACCGGCTCTTTGCAGGCACTCGAGGGTCCGGTGCCTTCGTTGAAGAGAATGGCGAGCGTCGCTTTATTCACTGTCGTGGCATTCCGGATACCGGGTTGACCGTCGTCTCCAGTCGTTCCCATGGCGATGTGGAGGCGTTACAAGACTTTCTTCGCGGATACAGGGTGGCGCGTCAGACCAGTGCCGGCTCGTCGCTCAAACTGTGCCTGGTCGCTGCGGGAGAGGCTGACGTCTACCCCCGCCTGGGGCGGACCATGGAGTGGGATATTGCCGCCGGTGATGCCGTGCTGCGCGCTGCCGGCGGACGTCTGCTGACCCTCGATGCTCACTCCATGCGCTATGGCAAGGAAGGCTTTGCCAACCCGCATTTCGCGGCCTGGGGCCTGGAAGCCTGATACCAGTGGGCGGCGCCTAGGCCGAATGGTCGATGCGCCATCGGCTGGGGGTGGGCTGCACTACCAGAATGGTGTCACACAACAAGTAACAATGTGAGCTCAATCATGACATTACGTTCTTCCAGCTTGCGCCGACAACCGAGCCAGTCCCGCGCCGAGGCGACGCTCAAGGCGATCAGGCAGGCCTGCCTGCAGATTCTTGACCAGGAGGGGCCCAAGCGCTTGACGACGAACCGTATCGCAGAGGTGGCAGGCGTCAGCATCGGAAGTCTCTATCAGTATTATGCCGACAAGCATGCCATTGCCGCGGATATCTGTAATGAGCTGCTGATGGGGGAGATAGGCGAGGTCAAGCGCCTAGATCAGCAGACGCTGTCAATGGTGCAGGGCTCACTGGAAAATACCATTGCTTTCTTTGTTCGTGAGTATATTGCACGTCATCAACGCCTCTATCGAAAGCTCAAGGGCTTTTATCTTGAGATGCATTGGCACTACAACTTCGAAGATTATGTTCTTCGTAAGTATCCACGGAAGTTGCGGACCGTCGACTGGCTGCCATCCGCCATGGAGCAGCACCGCGGCTCAGTGGGAGTAAGCGATCCCAGGCTCGCCGCAACCATGGTGGTCAATACGCTGGAGGGCACGCTCCACGCAACGCTGGATCATAACCCGGAGTTGATATTCCAGCCTGAGTTCGAGAGAGAAATGGTGGCGTTACTCTTGAGCTACCTGAAGTTTTCTCACTGTGCCACCGCTTCTGAACAATAACACAAGGAACTTGTCGTGATTTTTTACTTTGAGTTCAAGACGTGGTTGACCATGGCCAAGCTGGTGGCGCGAGAGCCCAATAAGCGGCAGCGTCGAAAGCTGTGCAAGCTGGTCATGATTCGCGTGCCACTACGTGCACTGTTTCACAGCATCTGCTTTTTTCTGGATGGAATTTTTTTTCCCAAGCTCTGGTTTGTCAAGGTCAAGGCGCCGGTTTTCATTATTGGTCATGCCCGAAGTGGAACGACATTGGCACATCGGCTCATGAGCGGTGACGAGCGCTTCTCTACCTTCAAATATTATGAGTTGCTACTTCCTTCACTGCTGCAGAAAAAAGTTGTACGTGGTCTCGCCTGGTTGGATGATAACTTGCTGGGACATCGGCTGGAGAGGAGGCTGCAAGCTTGGGGGAAAAGAAGGTTCGGTGCCACTCAGCATATTCATAAGATGGGGCTGAATATTCCGGAAGAAGATGATCTGATGTATTTCAATTCATGCGCATCCGGGTTTTGGGCTACAAAGTTGCCCTATATGGATTCGTTGGACTTTTTTCACATCGACCAGAGGCCAATTGAAAGCCGTCGTCGGTTGATGAACTTTTATCGAAATTGTGTGCGCCGCCAGCTTTATCTTAACGGTCGCGAGAAAATCCATTTAAGTAAGAATCCGACATATTGCGGTCGGGTGGGTGCCCTGATAGAGGCCTTTCCTGATGCACGCTTCGTGCTTCTGTATAGGAATCCATACGAGACCATACCAAGTTTGCTGAAGTTGCTCCATGTCAGTTGGGGGGCGCAAGGGAATCAGGACGCAGATCAAATTAACAAATCCACTAGAGAAATGGTCAATCTTTCATATGAAAGCTACCTGCACCCCCTCGATGTGCTCGGTTCTCATCCGGAAGTCAAGTATTCCATCATCGATTATCGTGAGCTGACAACAACGCCAAAAGCGACCATGGAGCAGGTTTACTACGATCTCTCCCTGCCGATCACCGACGAGTTCGAGACCTTTCTCGACGACGAGGAAAACAGGACGCGCAAACACGAAACCAGCCACACCTATAGCCTGGAGGAGTTCGGGCTGGACGATCACGAGATCCACGACAAGCTGGCCCCCCTGTTCATACGTTTCGAGTGGGCATCCCACACCCCCCGCGAACAAGACAAGGAGTTGACGAATGTCTGAGGAAAGTCATAAGGATCCGGCTACCGCCGCCGCCGCTGCGAGTCTTCGTGGTGCCTGGAACGACCTGCTCACTCAGCTTGGCGAAGCCCGTAATGCCATCGACGACCCGGAGCTGTGGGCGCCGCCGGCCTCTCCGCGCACCCTGGCGGAAGGGTATCGCTACGTGTTGGGCTACCTCTATGGCTCCATCGCCAGAAGTCTGGGGCCGTCTCCCGAGAATCCCTATTTCGTTCGTGCCATCCAGCCGCTTAACCGATCAACCATCGATAACGCAGATGCCATCTATCTGACGGCCCCGATCGATGGCAACCATAGCTACACCATTCGTGGACGCGCCGGTGATGCCCGTCATTGGCGTGGAGAGGTCGCTCCAAAGGGCACGCGTAAGGCTCCACACTATGTCATCTTCGAGGCACCGAGTGGTTTCTCCGGCGATAGCGGAAGTATCAAGGAACTAAAGCGGGGGTCACGGGCCAACTGTGCCCTGCTCGATTCCACTCGGTTGCAGGTCGACGAGGACGGACGCTTCGAGATCCTGTTAGCGCCCGAGAAACCTGAGGGTTATCAGGGGAATTTCATGCACACGCGCGTCACTCGAAAGCGCAAGCAAGACGATGGCAGTGTGATAGAGCGGGAATATGTCGCTCAACAAGTCATGCTTCGGGAGCTTTTCTGCGACTGGGAAAATGAGGATCTACTCGATCTTTTCATCTATCGTAACGATCTTTTGGGCCGGCCGTTGCCGACGTATACGCCGGAGGTGGCTAGTCAGCAGATGCATCGCATCGGCGAGCTGACGCGCAACCAGGTGCATTTCTGGAATGAATTCTACGCGATCGTCTGTGAAGCCTATGGAAAGATAAAGGGGGAGGGCGAACGCTTCATGCCGCGCAACGCGTTCAATAAGCCTAATGCAGCTTCCCTGGCCACCGCGGGTGGCATGGCCACCAATGTCTATTGCGGCGGCATGTTCGAACTTGAGCCTGACGAAGCCTTGATCGTCGAGCTTCATCAACCCGTCGAACCCGTCTATCTGGGCTTTCACCTGGGTAATCTATGGGGAGAGTCACTCGACTTCGCTAGCCACCAGTCGAGCCTGAACGGCCTGCAAGGGCATCGTGATGCGGACAATGTGTACCGATACGTGATTGCCCATAGCGATCCTGGCGTCGCCAACTGGGTGGATACCACGGGGCAGCCCGAGGGGTATATGGCCGTTCGCTGGGCCTATCCTGAAAAGCCTATGGACAATCCTCCCTGGGCGTCCGCAAAGAAAGTAAAGCTATCGGATGTGCTTTCATACCTACCCGCGGATACAAAACGAGTCACACCGGATGAGCGTCGCCATCAGATTTCCATTCGCCAGGAGCATGTTCAGCGGCGATATCGCCACCATTGATCTTCAAGATGTGAGCCTTATGGAAATAGCAAGTGTTCATCGTTGCTGACAATGCCTTTCACTAGGCCGACTTTATACTTTGGAGTTTACGATGTTGGAGATTTTTGCCTCTACCCCCGAAAATATGTCGCTTGGGGACATTGGTGCCTTTGCGCGTCGTGTCGAAGCCATGGGCTATGATGGGGTGTTCGTGTCTGACGCCGTGCATGATGGCTTGCTGCTGGCCGGTCAGGCTCTTGCATCGACCACCAGGCTGAAAGTGGGAACATCCGTTCTGATCGCGTTTCCACGCAGTCCAATGAATGTGGCACTGGCCTGCTGGGACCTGCAGGGGATGTCGGGAGGACGCTTTGAGCTGGGCTTGGGCACCCAGATCAAGCAGAACATCGAAGAGCGCTACTCCTCTCGGTGGCTGCCGCCCGCGGCAGGAATGCGCGAATACCTGGGCGCCCTCAGGGCTATCTTTCACAGCTTTAGAACCGGTGAGCCCTTGAATTACGTGGGGGAGCACTATCAGTTCACTCGCTTACAGCCATTTTTCAACCCCGGTCCCATCGACGCCCCGGACGTTCCCCTGATGCTGGGTGCCGTAGGGCCAATGATGCTCAAGCTGGTGGGGTCTACGGCAGATGGTATTCATACGCATCCGACCAACACATCTGTTCGCTATCTGAAGGAAGTGATTCATCCTCAGATCGAGAAGGGGATAGCTGAGCGCGATCCTGGCCTTGGAAAGCCCCTGATCAGTGCCAGCCAGTTCGTCGCCACCGGGCCTGACGCCAGCAGCGTAGGAGATGAGCGGGAACGTTTCCGCGATATGCTGGCCTTTCTGTTCTCCACCCCAGCTTATCGCCCCAGTCTCGAGCTATTCGGTTGGGGGGACGTCGGCGATGCCCTGCAGCAATTGACTCGGGAGAACCGCTGGAAGGAAATGCCGGAGATCTTCACCGATGAGATTCTCGACACCTTCTTGGTCTCTGCCGACTACGCAGAGCTACCCAGCGCCATGGTCTCCCGCTTCAACGGACTCGTGGATCGCGTCACCCTGACGGTGCCTACGGATTCAGCCAATGACAGTGACTGCGCTCGCGCCATCGAGAAGATTCGTCAAGAAGCCAGGAGCGCTGATAGCTAGCCTGATACCAGCCAAGTCGTTGCAATGGGAACGGTCAGATATCCACTTCATGGCAAGTCCAGCGCTAAGGTCTGCTGGAGGGGGCGTCACGCTACCCTAACCATCCTGACTACCGGTGCAGCACGAGTGCCGGGCGCGACGCGCTAGTCGATCCCAAACAGCGAGTGCTCGGCATCGATGCTTTGGGCGCTACCTGCGCGAGTTCCTCGCCCAGTCGGAGCTGGGGCGGCGAGCTGACGCGGCTCACCGACCTGCTGGCGTAGGGGCGCGGCGTTCACGCGATGCCCCGCCGATCCCGGTGTGAGATCGTAGCCCCGCGGCTAGCTGCCTGGTGGCTCGGTGCCGCGCAGCGTGGCCGAGAAGTGCGTGCGGAACTCACCAATGAAGGCCTGGGCCAAGCACGAGAGCGGCTGTTCCCGGGGCGTGAGCAGGTAGAAGGTGTCATTCAGCTCGGCGGTGAACGGGCGAATCGTCAGCCCCTTGTCGGCGAAAATCCGTGCGCTCAGTGGATCGATCACGGTGATGCCCGCGCCCTGGGCCACCAGGCGGGCCGCCTGCAGTGCCAGGGATACCTGCAGGTGGCGACGCGGACGCACCCCGGCGGCCGCGAGCAGCCGATCCAGCGATTGGCGGGTAGGGTCGCGGGGCTCGTAGCAGATCAGCGGCTGGTCGTGCAGGTCCTCGAGCGTCAGCCGGTCCCGCGCCGCCAGCGGATGATCGCCGGGCAGCAGGCAGACGCTCTCGAGGCAGAAGGCCTCGCTCTCCACCCGCTCGTCGCCGCCGCCGAGCATGGCGAAGCCCAACTCGGCGCGCTGGGTCACCACGTCTTCCAGCACCTGCTCGGAGCGGAAGGTCGCCAGCTCGATGCGCGCCTCCTCGTGCTGCGGCGCGAAGGCCGCCAGCACGTCGGGCAGGAAGGTCATGCCGAGCAGCGGCATGGCGCTGATGCGCAGCCCGCCGACCTCGCGCTCGCGGATGCGCCGCGCCGTGGCCCGCAGCGTTTCCAGCCCGCTCCAGACCCGCAGCTGCTCGCGGTAGAAGAGCCGCGCCTCGGGGGTCGCCACCAGCCGGCCCCGCCGCCGCTCGAACAGCGTGAAGCCCAGGTCGTGCTCGAGCTGCTTGAGCAGGCGAGTGACGCCCGGCTGCGCGATGAACAGGCGGCGGGCGGCGCCGGAGACGCTGCCGCACTCCATCACCTGCTGGAAGGCCTGCAGCTGACGGTCGCTGAGTCGCGGTGAATCCATAACATTGCCGTATGGGTTGACCAAGGATTGGTATTAGATCGTATGGGGTCGCTCGCCTATCGTCGAGGGGTATCGCAACGACGGAGCAGGGTGGATGCCTCGGGACTTCCTCATCATCGGTGGCGGCGTGGTCGGCATGGCGGTCGCCTACGGGCTGGCCCGCCGCGGCCGCCGGGTCACCGTGCTCGACGAGCACGACGGCTCGCTGCGCGCCTCTCGCGGTAACGCCGGCCTGGTGTGGGTGCAGGGCAAGGGGCTCGGCATGCCGCGCTACGCCGAGCTCTCGCTGCAGTCGAGCGAGGCCTGGCCAGCCTTCGCCGAGGAGCTCACCGCGCGCACCGGCGTCGAGCTCGAGTATGAGCGCCGCGGCGGCGTCGACCTGTGTTTTGATGCCGCGGAGGCCGAGGCGCGCCAGGAGGAGTACTGCGCGCTCTACGCCACCACCCCCGCACTCGCGGCCATGCGCTGGGCCTATCTCGACCGCGAGGCGCTGCGCGAGCACTTGCCGGGCCTCGGCGAGGCGGTGCACGGCGGCACCTTCTCGCCCTGGGACGGCCAGTGCAACCCGCTCTACCTGCTGCGTGCCCTCTACGCCGCCTGCCACTCGCTCGGGGTCGACTATCGCCCGGCCAGCCCGGTCGATGGGGTCGAGGCCACGGCCAGCGGCTTCACGGCGCACACGCCCAAGGGAGATGTCGCTGCACCGCGGGTGATCCTCGCCGCCGGCCTGGGGGCGCGCCGCCTGGCACCGCCGCTGGGGCTCTGTGGCGAGGTGCACCCGCTGCGCGGCCAGATACTCGTTACCGAACGGCTGCCTCAAAGCGGGCGATTGCCGAGCCCGCAGATCCGCCAGACCGCCAGCGGCGGCTACCTGATCGGCGACGTGCTGGAGAACGCCGGTTTCGACACCGGGGTGACCCTCGAGACGCTCCATCAGCTGGGCCGGCGGGCGGTAGCGGTCTACCCGGATCTTGCCAAGGCGCGGCTGGTGCGCAGCTGGGGGGCGCTCAGGGTGATGACGCCCGACGGCAGCCCGGTCTACGAGGCCTCCCGCACCTGTCCCGGCGCCTACAACCTGAGCTGTCACAGCGGCATCACCCTGGCCGCCTTCCATGCCGAGGAGCTGGCCGAGGCCATCGACAGTGACTGCCTGGCCAGCCTCTACGGCGACTTCTCGGGAGCACGTTTCGATGTTCAAGCGACTGGATAAGGCCGTCCCCGTCGGGGAGGTCACCATCTGGCTGGAGAATCAGCCACGGCGGGTGCCAGCCACGCTCAGCGCCGCCGCCGCGGTGCTGTGGCTCGACGGTAGCGCGGGCTATCGCGATCACGCCGCCGGCGGTCGCCGGGCGCCGCTGTGCATGATGGGCGTGTGCCACGAGTGCCTGATCACCGTCGATGGCGCGCCCAATCGCCAGGGCTGCCTGGTGCCGGTGGCCGAGGGCATGCGCCTCGAACGCCAGAGGAGGAGTCCATGAGCGACGCAAACCTTCGCCACGCCGAGGTGGCGATCATCGGCGCCGGCCCCGCCGGCATGGCGGCCGCCAGTCGGCTGGCCGAGGCCGGCCAGCGACCGGTGGTATTCGACCTGGCGCCGAGCCCCGGCGGCCAGATCTATCGTCAGCTCTCCGCCCCCCAGGTCGGGGAGGAGGTGATGGGTCGCGACTACCTGCGCGGACGAGCCCTGCTCGAGCGCTTCGAGAACGCCCGGCTCGACTACCGGCCGGGCAGCCGGGCGTGGTGGGCCCAGCGCGAAGGGCAGGGCACCACCCTCGGGGTGCTGGCGGGCGGGCGCAGCGAGCTCTGGCAGGCGAAGCGGCTGATCGTCGCCGGCGGCGCCATGGAGCGAGGCTGGCCATTTCCCGGCTGGCAGCTGCCCGGGGTGATGCAGGCCGGCGCTGGTCAGATCCTGCTCAAGCAGGGCGGCCTGGTGCCCGATGCGCCGCCGGTGCTGGTCGGCACCGGGCCGCTGCTCTACCTGCTGGCCTGGCAGTACCTGCGTGCCGGCTGCCCGCCGCGGTTGATCCTCGATGCCGCGCCGCGCTCGCGCTACGCCGAGTTGCTGCGCCGGCCCCGTGCCACCTGGCACGCCGGCCACTACCTGCTCAAGGGGCTTGGCATGCTGAGCGCGCTGCGCCGGGCCGGGGTGACGGTGAAGCACGGTCTCGAGGCGATCGAGGCCGAGGGCGGGGAGCGGCTCGAGGCGGTGCGCTATCGCCTGGGCGGGCGCTGGCAGCGCGTCGGAGCGTCGCTGCTGCTGACTCACTTCGGGGTGGTGCCGGAGCCCCAGCTGTGTCGCGGCCTGGGCCTGGCTCACGACTGGCACGACGGCCAGCAGGCCTTCGTGCCCCGGCGCGATGCCGGCTCCCTCGCCGCCGAGCCGGGCGTCTGGCTGGCGGGCGACGGCGCCGGGATCGGCGGGGCGCTCAACGCCGAGCGCGAGGGCCATCTCGCGGCCCTGGCGATCCTCGCGGCCGAGGACGAGGTGGTGGCGCACGAAGCCGCGCCGATCCATCGCGCCCGGCGTCGCGATATGCGCGCCCGCGCCTTGCTCGAGGCACTGTTCCGGGTGCCCGAAGGCTGGCTCGCCGCCCAGCCCGAGACGACCCTGGTGTGTCGCTGCGAGGGCGTCTCGCTGGGGGAGATCAACGCCGCCATGGCGCAGGGCGCCGCCGGTCCGGGCCAGCTCAAGGCGTTCACCCGCTGCGGCATGGGCCCCTGCCAGGGGCGGCTCTGCGGCGAGAGCGTTACCCGGCTGCTGGCCGGCCATCTGGGCACCACGCCCGAGGCGGTGGGCACCTACCAGGTTCGCCCGCCGCTGCAGTCGATCACCCTCGGGGAGCTCGCGGTCTCGTCAGTGCCGCCCGAGATCAGCCGGTCGTTGCGGTCCTGACCGGGACCGCTTCACCACACCACCCCTTCACCCACCAACAATCACAATTCGCCAAGCAAAAGAGGTGCCTTGCCATGCGTGTTTCTCTCTATTCCGGCCTGCTGATCGCCGCGGCCCTGTCCTCATCGCCCGCCGTGGCGGACGAGCGTCCGCTGCGCATTGGCGTGGACGTTCCCTACGTGCCGTACCAGTACCAGCTGCCCGACGGCACCATCACCGGCTTCGAGGTCGAGCTGATCGACGCCGTCTGCGCCGAGATGCAGCGCGAGTGCGAATGGGTCAAGCAGGGCTGGGACGGCATCATTCCCGGCCTGCTGGCGCGCAAGTACGACTTCATCGCCTCGGCGATGAACATCACCGAGGATCGCGCCCGCCAGGTGCTGTTCTCGGAGCCTTACTACCAGGTGCCCTCGGTGTGGGTCGGCCAGGCGGACCAGCAGGTCGACGTGGAGGGCGAACTCGCCGATGTCACCATCGGCGTGCAGCAGGGCACCATCCAGGACCGCTACGTCACCCAGTTCCACCCCGAGGCGGAGCTTCGGCGCTACAGCGATTCGGGCGGCGTCATCAACGACATGCGCTCCGGCCGCCTGGATCTGGTGTTCACGGCCTTCCCGCTGGCCCAGGAGGCGCTGCTCGATGACGACGCCTACGCGCGCCGGGGCTCGCTGATCACCGAGCCGGAGTCGATCTACGGCCCGGGCGTGGGCGCGGCCTTCCGCCAGCGCGACGCCGAGCTGGCCAAACGCTTCAACGCCGCCATGGCCGAGGTCAAGGCCAACGGCACCTTCGAGCGCCTGCAGGAGGAATACTTCGGCGAGTAAGCAAGACCTGACCGCCGGGGCTCGCCCCGGCGGTCTCCTTTCAGACGCCCTTGATCGGGCTGGCTCCTATTACCCGTTCTGCAACGTCCTCTCGCGACGCCTTCTTGCATCTCCTCCTCTGTTTCCCCAACGGAATATGTCCTCACTGCGAACGCTGTCGTCGCTTGCGGCTGACGGTGCCGCCCCCTCGGCGCTCGGATACCGGATCGGTCGCCATGGCCGACGTCACAACGGGGCTGTCTCTGATACCGTGGGCAGCGGGGTCGCTGTTGGTATGCCGTGCTCTGCTCTACCTTGGCCGGTGAGCTAGGGGCGGTCCGGCGCTGGCCCTCCCGTCCATAGCTGCTGCTCTCGTGTGCTGCAGCGTGTCTATGCATCCAGAAGTTGAGGGAGTGATGGTGATCAACGCCAATAATGATATCGAGCAGCCGCGGGCGGTCATCGCGCGCAAGGAAAGATGCCGAACACGGACCCGGGCCGGCATCCCCATGGCGCGCCGTGAGGAGGTCGTATGAAGTCACCTTCCAGCACCGGATTTGCGCTGCTTGGCGCGTTGCTGATCGCGATCAGCTACGGCCTCGCGCGTTTCGCCTTCGGTCTGTTCGTGCCCCCCATCCGCGAGGAACTGGGCCTCACGCCATCGGTGATCGGTATCATCGGCGCGCTGCCGCTGATCAGTTTCCTGCTGGCCACGCTGATCGCGCCGCTCGTCACCCACCTGCTGGGTGCCCGTAACGCGGCGGTGCTCTCCGGGGCGTTCGGCGTCGCCGGCCTGGCGATGATCAGCCAGGCGCCCGGTGCCCTGTTGCTCGGAGCAGGGGTGTTCGCCTGCGGCATCTGCACCGGCCTGATGATGCCGGCGCTCACGGCCGCCATGCAGGCATTGGTGAAACGCTCGCTGCACGGGCGCGTCAGCTCGGTCATGAACGCCGGTACCAGCATCGGCGTGATCGTGGCCGTCCCGACGGTGCTGTTCCTGGTCGGCGCCTGGCGTCTTGCATACATCTCCTTTGCCATCCTGGCGGGCGTCGGAGTGATGGCCGCCTGGCTCTTCCTGCCCTCGGTGTCGAGGATCACGCCGGCCAACGCCGCGCCGCCGCCGCCGATCCGCGAGCTGCCCTGGTCGCGTCTCGTCAGGCTCTCGCTGTTCGCCTTCGTGATGGGCTTCGTCTCCGCCGCCTACTGGATCTTCGCCCCCGACCTGGTGGTCACCCTCGGCGGCCTGCCATCCGGCGCCACCGGGTGGCTATGGCTGGCGGTGGGCATCGCCGGCCTGGGCGGTGCCGTGGTGGCCGACCTGGCCGATCGCAACAATCCGCCCATCACGCATTCCCTGATGCTGATGATGCTCTCCGCGAGCCTGGCCTTGCTCGCGGCCAGCCCCGGTCAAACCGTACTGGCGGCCTTTTCCGCGCTGGTCTTCGGTCTGGCCTACATGAGTCTGACGGGGCTCTACCTGATGACCGGCATCCGCCTGCTGCCGGGCCGGCTGGCGGTGGGGCCGGTATTGCCCTTCATGGCGGTCTCGCTGGGGCAGGCGACCGGCTCTCCCGTGGTCGGCTCGCTGGTAAACACCTTCGGCTACGCCAGTGCGTTTGCCATGTTCTCCTCGCTGGGCATCCTCTTTGCCATCCTCTCGCCCTTTTATCCTGGCTACATTGCCCAGGCCGAAGAGGAAGAGGCCGAGGAAGAGTCCGGTCTCCAGGCGGCTTACGATTACCAGCTGCAGGATGAGGAGGGCGAGCCATTCCATCCCGCGGCGGATATCGAGGAAGAAGCCGAGGAGGCCGAAGCCGTGGCAGCCGCCGAGGAAGACGCCAAGGCCGAGGAAGACACCAAGGCCGGGGAAGACGCCAAGGCCGAGGAAGACGCCAAGGCCGAGGAAGCGGCTAGAAGTAGCCAAAGCCGATGAACGGGTCAAGCCAGCCAATAAGGGCGATACCTGAGGGTTTCGGGCACCGGCATAGACCAGGAACATCTGGGCCGGTGCCTGATCTCTTTCTCGATATCGAGAGCCTGCGCGTCGTCGCTGGAGTAATGTTGGGCGAGAAGATAGCTAATCAGGTTGGAAGTGGGATGTTACAGCGATCCGTTTTCTAGGCGGCGTTAGACGATGCTTTCGATCGTTAATTCATGGGTTTTAAATATCTGTAATGCCTAGCCTTTCGGTCAGAGCTTTCTAGAGTCCTGCGGTTGCTTAAAGATGCGAGTTGTCATGTATATTGATATCGTCTTGTGACTTCTTTTTGCGCAACTTTTTGTAGTTTAGATATTTTTTTCCTCGCGTCTTTCACCATTTCCTCAAGCAGGCGATGCTCTTGCTGATTTTTTCTTAAGAGAATAAAGGATTGCACAGCATGCATGGCTTCGAAAGCCGTCACCCTTATAGCGTCGCTAGATATTATCTGTACCTCGTTAAAGATGCGGAGATACCGTTTATAGTCATCAGCCGCTGGCGAGCAACTATCGTAGAGATAGTTTTGAATAAGCTCTTGAGATAAGGATAAAAACTCTACATATTTTGATTTTTTCTCCTCCTGAAGCATGTGAAAATATTTTCGCTGCTCTTTTCGGTCTTCGTGACCCTGTTTTTTTACCAGTACAAAGTAACCAGAAAGTGCAGATATTGTTGCTCCGAAACCAATTTTAACAGCGGTGTCCGCGATACTAATCCAAGTCAAATCCATTCAGAGCTCCACAATCCGACAAAACATAACAGGCACTATATTACGCGCCGAATATAGCCCTGACCGCGCATGCAGAATTTTCGCCACGTCTGACTAGTGTCGAAACCTGCAGCGTCATCAACCAGCCGCAATCTCATCCTTGGCTCATATTAGCTTTTTCTACCATTACCAAAGATAAATTAACACCTTGCCTTGGTCGATAGCCGGGCTTGTCCCTGCTGCGCGGCTTGCCGTTTCGCGTTCGCCTTGGGCTGGCCCACCCCGAAAAGCCTTGTGCGGCGGGAATTTCGCGCCTTTCGCGTGGTTAGTCTCAATGGACGATGATGCCCCGCGCTCCCGTTTCGATAATCGAGCCACGAATCATCAACGGGAGTGCAGTCGATGGAAATTCGCGGGCTTGCCTACGTCGTGGCGCAGACCGACAACCTGGCCGAGTGGCAGGAGTATGCCGAGCAGGTGCTGGGCATGATGGTGGGGCCGGCGCCGGAAGGCGGCCTCTACGTGAAGATGGACGACCGCCCGTATCGGATGCTCGTCGTCGAGGGCAGCGAGCGGCGCTACGTCGCCTCCGGCTGGGAGCTGGCCAGCGAGGCCGCCTTCCAGGCGGCGCTCGAGCGCCTGGACGAGGTCGGCGTGGGCTACGAGCTGGGCGACGAGGCGCGCTGCCAGCAGCGCGGCTTCCAGGCGGTGGCGAGCTGCCAGGACCCCTCCGGCAATCGTCACGAGCTGGTGTGGGGCCATCGCTCCGATCTCACGCCCTTCGTCTCGCCCCAGGGCGTGCCGCGTTTTCTCACCGGCGACATGGGACTCGGTCACACCGTGCTGCCGGCGCCGCGCTTCGAGGAGACCAAGCGCTTCTGTCAGGACGTGCTGGGCTTCGAGCTTTCCGACATCTTCAACTTCCGGCCCGCGCCGGACGCCGAGCCGATCCGCATCCACTTCATGCACTGCCAGAACCGCCGCCATCACAGCCTCGCGCTGTGCGAGTTCGAGTCGCAGAGCGGCTGCGTGCACATCATGGTCGAGGTCGACTCGATCACCGAGGTGGGCCGCGCCTACGACCGCCAGCAGGAGCACGGCGTGCCGCTCTCGGCGACCCTCGGCGAGCACCTCAACGATCGCATGACCTCCTTCTACATGAAGACGCCCTCGGGCTTCGATCTGGAGTACGGCTGCGGCGGCCTGCAGGTCGACTGGGACGAACACAGCGCCTTCGAGTTCACCCGCGTGAGCCTCTGGGGCCACGACTTCTCGGTCGGTCAGCCATAAGGAGCGAAAGATGGACAAGTTGATGACGGCGGCCGACGTGGCCGGCCAACTGCGCGATGGCATGACCATCGGCTTCGGCGGCTGGGGCCCGCGGCGCAAGCCGATGGCCCTGGTGCGCGCCATCCTGCGAAGCGACGTCAAGGATCTCACCGTGGTCGCCTACGGCGGCCCCGAGGTGGGCATGCTGTGCGCCGCCGGCAAGGTGAAGAAGCTCGTCTACGGCTTCGCCACCCTCGATGCCATCCCGCTGGAGCCCTGGTACCGCAAGGCGCGCCAGGCGGGGGAGATCGAGATCATGGAGCTCGACGAGGGCATGTTCCAGTGGGGGCTGCGTGCCGCCGGCATGCGCCTGCCATTCCTGCCTACGCGCTGCGGCCTGGGTACCGACGTTATGACCCATCACCCGGAGCTCAAGACCGTGCGCTCGCCCTACGCCGACGGCGAGGAGCTGCTGGCGATGCCGGCGCTTAACCTCGACATGGCCTTCGTGCACGTCAACGAGGCCGACCGGCTGGGCAACAGCCTGATCACCGGCATCGATCCCTACTTCGATCATCTGGTGGCCCGCGCCGCTGAGCGCTGCTTCGTCTCCGCCGAGCGGGTGGTCGATCGCCTGGCGCTCGGCGCCGACGAGGCCCGCCACAACACCTTCGAGCGCTATCTGGTCGAGGGCGTGGTCAAGGCGCCGCTGGGCGCCCACCCGACCACCTGCGCCCCCGACTACGGCTGGGACATGGCGCATCTCAAGCGCTACGTGGCCAGCGCCAAGGAAGAGGGCGGCTGGCAGGAGTACATGGCGACCTACGTGGCCCCCGGCGAGGCGGCCTACCAGGCCGCCAACGGCGGCGCCGAGACCATGGCCAAGCTGCCGCTGCCGGTGTTCTGAGGAGACGCGAGATGACTGACACACAGGATTACAGCCTGGCCGAACTGATGATCGTCGCCGCCTCCGAGGCCTGGCGCGGCGACGGCGAGCTGATCGCCTCGGGCATCGGGGTGATTCCCCGCCTGGGCGCGGGGCTGGCCAAGCTCACTCACACGCCGGAACTGATGATGACCGACAGCGAGGCGCTGCTGGTCGAGGAACCGATCCCGCTGGGGCCGCGCGGCGACTACGAGCCGCAGTACTCAGGCTACCTGGGCTTCGAGCGCATGTTCGAGTGCGTGGCCGGCGGACGCCGCCACGCCATGATCGGGCCGACCCAGATTGACCGCTTCGGCCAGACCAACCTCTCCTGCATCGGCGACTACCACAAGCCCAAGGTTGCGATGCTCGGGGTGCGCGGACTGCCCGGCAACAGCATCAACCACATCAACTCCTTCCTGGTGCCCGTGCATAACCGCAAGGCGCTGGTGGAAGGCGAGGTGGACATGGTCTCCGGGGTCGGCTTCAACCCGGCGCGCTTCTCCGAGCACATGCGCCGCGACCTGATGGATATCCGCCGCATCGTCACCGATCTCTGCGTGCTGGACTTCGAGGGCGAGGAGCGCGCCGTGCGCGTACGCTCGCTGCACCCCGGGGTGAGCTTCGAGGAGGTCCAGGCCAATACCGGCTTCGCGCTGGTCAAGGCGCCGGAGATGGCCGAGACCCCGGCGCCCAGCGCCGAGCAGCTGGCGATCATCCGTCGCCTCGACCCCCACGACCTGCGCGCCAAGGCGCTCAAGGACAACCCGCCCGGCGTGCGTACCCAGCCGGTGGGCCAGCGCTGAGAAGAGGTGATCCCGATGTCCGATACCCGGCCCGATAGCCCCCACGCAAGCCCTGGCGAGCCCTCGTCCGAGTTCGTGACGCGTCCCGACGACGCCGTCTACGAGACCGAGGAGCCGGTGCGCTATGCCGTCGAGGACGGCATCGCCACCCTCACGCTCAACCGTCCAGAGTTCAACAACGCCCAGAACTCGCAGATGACCTACGCCCTGGATGACGCCTTCCGCCGCGCGGTGGACGACGACGCCGTCAAGGTGATCGTGCTGGCCGGGGCCGGCCGGCACTTCTCCGCCGGCCACGACATCGGCACCCCGGGGCGCGACGTCAACAAGCCCCAGTCTCGCCGGCAGCTGTGGTGGGACCACACCAACAAGCCCGGCGGCGAGTACCTCTATGCCCGCGAGCAGGAGGTCTACCTCAACATGTGCCGTCGCTGGCGCGAGATCCCCAAGCCGGTGATCGCCCAGGTGCAGGGCGCCTGCGTGGCCGGCGGGCTGATGCTGGCCTGGATCTGCGACCTGATCGTGGCAAGCACAGACGCCTTCTTCCAGGACCCCGTGGTGCGCATGGGCATTCCCGGCGTGGAGTACTTCGCCCACCCCTTCGAGATGAATGCGCGCATCGCCAAGGAGTTCCTGTTCCTCGGCGAGCGCATGAGCGCCGAACGCGCCCGTGAGGTCGGCATGATCAATCGCGTGGTGGCCCGCGAGGCGCTGGCCGACGAGGTGCGCGACATCGCCGCGCGCATCGCCCGCCAGCCGCGCATGGGCCTGGCGCTGACCAAGCAGGTGATCAATCACGTCGAGGACCTGCAGGGCAAGCGCACCGGCATGGAGGCGGCCTTCGCCTGGCACCACTTCGCCCACGTGCACAACGAGCAGATCTCCGGCGACCTGCTGGGCGGCTATGACGCCAAGGGCATGGCCCGCGAGAACAAGGCCGACGCCCAGGCCCGGGGAGGGCGCTCATGAACGAAGCGCCGCTGCTGAATACCGCGCTGACCGAGCGGCTGGGCTGTCGCTACCCGATCGTGCAGACCGCCATGGGCTGGGTGGCCGACGCCAAGCTGGTCGCCGCCACCACCCAGGGCGGCGGCTTCGGTTTCCTGGCCGGGGCGACCATCGAACCCGAGCGGCTCGAGGCCGAGATTCAGAAGGTGATCGAGCTCACCGGCGGCAGCCGCTTCGGCCTCAACTTCCACATGTTCCAGGAGAACGCCCAGGAGTGCGTGGAGCTCGCCATCCGCTATCGCCTCAAGGCGGTGAGCTATGGCCGCGGCCCGGACCAGGCGACCATCGCGCGGCTCAAGGCCGCCGGGGTGCTGTGCATTCCCACGGTGGGCGCGCTCAAGCACGCCCTCAAGGCGGAGCAGCTGGGCGCGGACATGATCACCATCCAGGGCGGGGAGGGCGGCGGCCACACCGGCAGCGTGCCCACCACCATCCTGCTGCCCCAGGTGCTCGACGCGGTGAAGATCCCGGTGATCGCCGCCGGGGGCTACTCCACCGGGCGCGGCCTGGCTGCGGCTCTGGCCGCCGGGGCCGCCGGCATCGCCATGGGCACGCGTTTTCTCATGACCACCGATGCCCCGACCCCGGCTAGCACCCTGGAGCGCTACCTGGCGGTCAAGGACGCGGGCCAGGTTCGGGTGACCACCGCGGTGGACGGCATGCGCCACCGCATGATCGACAACGCCTACATCACCCGCCTCGAGCGGGCCGGGCCGCTGCGCCGGCTGATCATCGCGCTGAAGAGCGCCCGCCAGTGGCAGGCCGAGACCGGCATGAGCCACGGCCACATGCTGCGCACCTTCTGGCGTGGCCTGCGCGAGGATCCGGCCGCTGTCTCCCAGGTGGTTATGGCTGCCAACCAGCCGGTGCTGCTGCGCCGTTCCATGGTCGAGGGCCTGGCCGATCAGGGCATCCTGCCGAGCGGCCAGGTGGCGGCGGCCATCGAACACCTGGAGAGTGCCCCGGAACTGATCGCGGGCATCGTCGAGGAGGCCCGGCGCTGCTTCGACGCCCTGCTGGGCCGGCTCGAGCCGGGCACTGGCAACAGCTACGGCAACAACCACGACAACAACCATGGCAATAACAACGGCAACGACCGCGCCTCGGCCACCGCTACCGCTGTTGCCGTCGACGCCGATTCCGCCCCCCAGCCGCCACGGGAGACCACCCGATGAGTCATGCCTTCACCACGCGCCTCGAGGCGCATATCGCTGAGCTGGTGATCGACAAACCGCCGGTCAACGCCCTGGACAGCGCCGAGTGGCAGGCGCTGGCCGACGAGCTCGACCGCCTGGGCGGCGACCCCGAGGTGCGCGTGATCATCGTGCGCGCCGAGGGCCGCGGCTTCTGTGCCGGGGTCGACATCAAGGAGCTCGATCGCCACCCGGAGCGCATCGTCGCGGTCAACGCCGGCAACTACGCCACCTTCCGTGCCATCCACAGAAGCCCGGTGCCGGTGATTGTTGCCGTGCACGGCTACGTGCTGGGCGGCGGCATCGGCATCACCGGCGCCGCCGACATCGTGGTGGCCAGCGAGTGCGCGAGCTTTGCCCTGCCCGAGGTGGATCGCGGCGCCATGGGCGGCGGCGCCCACCTGCAGCGGCTCTTCCCGGTGCAGAAGGTGCGCTACCTGTTCTTCACCGGCGAGGCCATCGGCGCCCGCGAGGCCGAGCGCTACGGCTTCATCGAGCGGGTGGTGGACAAGCCCGACCTCGCCGCCACCGCCTTCGAGATCGCCGTGAAGATCGCCGCCAAGAGCCCGTCGATGATCCGCATTGCCAAAGAGGCCCTGAACGGCATCGAGGACGGCAACCTCGAGGACAAGTACCGCTGGGAGCAGGGCTTCACGCTGCAGGCCTACACCAGCCCCGACTCCGCCGAAACCCGCCGTGCCTTCGTCGAGAAGCGCGGCGCGACCTTCTGAGGACGCTTATGGACCTGACCTATACCCCCCAACAGCGCGAGTTTCGCCGCGAGGTCCGTGCCTGGCTGGCGGAGCACGCCCCCCGAGAGCCGCTTGACAGCTGCGACACCCGGGAGGGCTTCGAGCAGCACCGCGAGTGGGAGCGCAAGCTGTACGACAATCGCCTGTCGATGGTGATGTGGCCCGAGGCCTACGGTGGGCGCGGCTGCGACCTGATCGACTGGCTGATCTTCGAGGAGGAGTACTACGCGGCCGGCGCGCCGATGCGCGTCAACCAGAACGGCCAGCTGCTGCTCGGCTCGACCCTGCTGGACTTCGGCACCGAGGCCCAGAAGCAGCGCTTCCTGCCGCGCATGGCCGCCAGCGTCGACATGTGGGCCCAGGGCTGGTCGGAGCCCAACGCCGGCTCCGACATGGCGGCGATCACCAGCAAAGCGACCCGCGACGGCGATCACTACGTGATCAACGGCCAGAAGACCTGGTCGACCCGGGCGCTGTTCGCCGACTGGGTGTTCGGGCTGTTCAGGAGCGACCCCGAGTCGAGTCGCCACCACGGCCTGAGCTACCTGATGGTGCCGCTGGATGCCCCCGGGGTCACCATCCGCCCGATCAAGGCGCTCAACGGCCAGCCGGCCTTCGCCGAGCTGTTCTTCGACGACGTGCGGGTGCCGGTGGACAACCGCATCGGCGAAGAGCACCAGGGCTGGCGGGTGGCCATGGCCACCGCGGGCTTCGAGCGCGGCCTGCTGCTGCGCTCGCCGGCGCGCTTCCAGGCCGCGGCGAAGCGGCTGGTCGAGCTCTACCACGCGCATCGCGAGCAGGCGGAACGCGACCCGGCGATCCGCGACGCGGTCTGCGAGGCCTGGTCCGGCGCCGAGGCCTATGCGCTGGCCGCCTACCACACGGTGGGCCGGCTCGGGCGCGGCGAGCGCATCGGCGCCGAGGCCAGCATCAACAAGGTGGTGTGGTCGGAGCTCGACCTGCGCCTGCACGAGACCGCCATGCGCATCCTCGGGGCCCGGGCCGAGCTGTGCCCCGAGGCGCCGGCGCTGGGTGACGACGGCGGCTGGCTCGAGGGCTTCCTGTTCGCCCAGGCCGGGCCGATCTACGCCGGCGCCAATGAGATCCAGCGCAACATCATCGCCGAGCGCATGCTCGGCCTGCCGAAGAGCTGAGGGCAAGCCATGGACTTTACCTTTACCGACGACCAGCTGGCGTTTCGCGAGGCCATCAGCCGCTTCCTGATGGTCGAGGCGGCGCCCGAGGTGCTGCGCGAGATCTGGGAGACCGACAGCGGCCGCTCCCCGGACCTGCGCCAGCAGATGGCCGAGCAGGGCATGACGGCGCTCTCGGTGCCCGAGGACGCCGGCGGCATGGGCCTGGATGACGTGGCCTGGTCGCTGATGACCCAGGAGCTCGGCTACTACGCCATCCCCGACTCGCTCGCCGACACCGCCTACGTGGCCTGCGGGCTGCTCGCCGGCCTGCCCGAGGGCACCCCCGATCGCCGCCAGTGGCTGGAGGGCATCGGCGAGGGCAGCCTGCGCATCGCCGTGGGCCACCCGGTCAATCCGCTGGTCGCCGATGCCCACCTGGCCGACCTGCTGCTGCTGCCCCATGGCGATCAGGTGCACGCGGTGCCGCGCTCGCTGGTCGACGTCGAGGTCAACACCAGCATCGACGCCTCGCGCCGGCTGATGCGGGTGATGTGGGAGCCCACCAGCGCCACCCGGATTGCCGACGGCGAGCTCGGCGCGCGGCTATGGGGCGAGACGCTGGAGCGCGGCGCGCTCTCGGTGGCCGGCCAGCTGGTGGGCCTGGCCCAGCGCATGCTGGACCTCTCGGTGGACTACGCGGCCCAGCGCAAGCAGTTCGGCCGGCCGATCGGCAGCTTCCAGGCGGTCAAGCACCACCTGGCCGATGTGGCGAGCAAGATCGAGTTCGCCAAGCCGCTGCTCTACCGGGCGGCGGACTCCCTCGCCCAGGGCGACCCGCTGGCCAGCGTGCACGTCGCCCAGGCCAAGCTCGCCGGCGGCGAGGCCGCCTGGCTGGCGGCCCGTCACGGCGTCCAGGTGCACGGGGCCATGGGCTACACCTGGGAGGTCGACCTGCAGATGTTCATGAAGCGCGCCTGGGCGCTGGACGCCGCCTGGGGCGATCGCGGCTTCCACAAGGCGCGCGTCGCCGATCACGTGCTGGCCGAGGGCGCCGCGCTCGGGCCCGGCCACACCTTCCGGGGGGCATGACCATGGCCGAAGCCTATCTGATCGATGCCCTGCGCACGCCCACCGGGCGGCGCAAGGGCGGACTCGCCGAGGTGCACGCCATCGACCTGGGCGCCCACGTGCTCGAGGCGCTGGTGGCACGCAACGCCGTGCCCGCCGAGGCCTATGACGATGTGATCTTCGGTTGCGTCGACACCATCGGCTCCCAGGCCGGCGACATCGCCCGCACCAGCTGGCTGGCGGCCGGCCTGCCGCTGAACGTGCCGGGCACCACCGTGGATCGCCAGTGCGGTTCCTCTCAGCAGGCGCTGCACTTCGCCGCCCAGGCGGTGATGAGCGGCACCCAGGACGTGGTGGCCGTCGGCGGCGTGCAGACCATGACCCGGATCCCGATCTCCTCGGCGATGCTCGCCGGCCAGCCGCTGGGCTTCCCCGATCCGTTCTCGGGCAGCCTCGGCTGGCAGGCGCGCTTCGGCGATGCGCCGGTCAACCAGTTCTACGCCGCCCAGCGCATCGCCGATCACTGGGGCATCAGCCGCGGCGCCATGGAGGCCTACGCCCTGGAGAGCCACCGCCGCGCGCTGACGGCCATCGAGGCCGGGCACTTCGCCCGCGAGATCGTGCCGCTGGCCGGGGTGGAGCACGACGAGACCCCGCGCCACACCACGCTTGCCAAGATGGCCGAGCTCGAGCCGGTGGATCCGGCCTACCCGTCGATCACCGCGGCCGTGGCGAGCCAGACCGCGGATGCCGCGGCGGCGATGCTGGTGGTCTCCGCGGCGGCCGTGGAGCGCTACGGCCTGACGCCCCGGGCGCGCATCCATCATCTCAGCGTGCTCGGCGACGACCCGATCTGGCACCTGCGCGCGCCGATCCCGGCCACCGAGGCGGCGCTGCAGAAGGCTGGCATGACGCTTGCCGACATCGACCGCGTCGAGATCAACGAGGCCTTCGCCTCGGTGGTGATGGCCTGGCTTGCCGAGACCGGCTATCCCGCGGAGCGCACCAACGTCAACGGCGGCGCCATTGCCCTGGGGCATCCGCTGGGCGCCACCGGCGCGAGGCTGATGACCGGGCTGCTCCACGAACTCGAGCGCAGCGGCGGCCGCTTCGGCCTGCAGACCATGTGCGAGGGTGGCGGCCAGGCCAACGTGACCATCATCGAACGACTGGATTGAGAACGCCCTTCATCGAGGGACAGAGGGGATGGACTCTCCGGCGGCAAGACTGCGCGAGGGCGCTGTGACCCCCTCCCTGGGCGCTACTTTTGTCCTCCATGGCAAAAGACCCTCGCTTCGCCTTGCCCCTGGCGTCCTTCATCCCGGAAAGCGCAGGACTACATCGCAAGGGGAACCGCATGGGCATCTGTGACAACCGTACGATCATCATCACCGGCGCGGGCGCCGGCCTGGGCCGCGGCTACGCCCTGGCCTTCGCCGCCGAGGGCGCCAGGGTCGTCGTCAACGACATCCGCCGCGAGGCCGCCGAGGCAGTCTGCGCCGAGATCGAGGCGGCCGGCGGCCAGGCGCTCGCCAACGACGACGACATCACCTCCGTGACCGGCGCCGAGCGCATCGTCGCCGGTGCCCTGGAGGTGTTCGGCGCGGTGCACGGCGTGGTCAATAACGCCGGCGTCTGCCGCGACAAGATGTTCGCCACCATGACCGAGGAGGACTGGGACCAGGTCATGCAGGTGCACCTGCGCGGCCACTTCTGCCTCGCCAACGTGCTGACTCGCCACTGGCGCAAGCGTCACAAGGCCGGCGAGGCGGTCGACGCGCGCATCATCAACACCAGCTCCGGCGCCGGGCTGCAGGGCTCCATCGGCCAGTCCAACTACTCCACGGCCAAGGCCGGCATCCTCGGCCTGACCCTGGTACAGGCCGCCGAGCTCGGCCGCTACGGCATCACCGCCAACGCCATCGCCCCCCAGGCGCGCACCGGCATGACCGAGGGCGTGTTCGACGAGATGATGAAGCCACCGGCCGACGGCGGCTTCGACAGCTGGGATCCGGCCAACGTTGCCCCGTTGGTGGTGTGGCTGGGAAGTGGCGCCTCGGGCCACGTCAGCGGCCGGGTCTTCGAGGCCAAGGGCGGCTGGATCTCGGTGGCCGACGGCTGGCGGACGGGCCCGGAACGGGACAAGCAGGCGCGCTGGCAGCCAGCGGAGCTCGGCGAGGTGGTCGACGGCCTGCTGGGCGAGGCCGTGCCGTCGCAGAAGGTCTACGGCACCTGAGCCGGCGCGGCCGATCCCGGCCTGCCGACGTTCGACGCGACCCAAGGAGGCAGCGATGGAGCTTGCCCTGAACGAGGAGCAGCGGATGATCCGTGACGCCGCCCTGGAGGTGCTGGCGGCGCTCAGTGACTCCGCGGCGGTGCGTCGCGCCATGGAGAACGACGGCGGCTTCGATGGCGCGCTCTGGGCGCGGCTCGGTGCCGAGCTCGGCTGGTGTGGCATCGGGCTGCCCGAGGCCGAGGGCGGCCTGGGGCTGGGGCGCCTGGAGCAGGCGCTGCTGCTCGAGGCGCTGGGCGAGCACCTGGCCTGCGTGCCGCTCTTCGCAACTGCCGTGCTGGCCGGCGAGGCGCTGGTGCAGGCCGCCGACCCGGCGGCGCGCCGTGAGTGGCTGCCGGCGCTGGCCGCCGGCGAGCAGCGCGCCACCCTAGCCTGGGCAGGCCTTCAGCAGCCCGGCGCCGCCACCGGCGTGGAGGCTCGCCGGGACGGCGCGTCGCTCTCGCTGACTGGCCGGGTCGACTACGTGCTCGACGGCGCCGGCGCCGACTGGCTGCTGGTACCGGCGCGGATCGACGGCGACCTGGCGCTCTGCCGGGTCGCCGCCGACGCGCCCGGGGTGTCTCGCCAGGCCCTGACCACCCTGGACCCGACCCGCACGGTGGCATCCCTTGCCCTCGAGGCCGCTCCGGCGGAGTGCCTCGGCGAGGGCGCGGGGGTGGCCGAAGGCCTCGCGCGCGCCCGCGACCTGGCCCGTCTGGCGCTGGCCGCCGAGCAGCTCGGTGTGGCCCAGCGCTGCCTGGAGCTCAGCGTCGCCTACACCGGCGAGCGGTTACAGTTCGGCCGCCCCATCGCCGCCTTCCAGGCCATCAAGCACCGTTGCGCGGAGATGATGGTGCGCGTGGAGGAGGCGCGCTCGGCGGTTTATGGCGCCGCGGCGACGATCACCGAGGAGCCCGCGGCGGCGCCGCGCGAGGCGGCCATGGCCAAGAGCGTGGCCGACGAGGCGGCCTTCTTCTGTGCCCAGGAGGCGATCCAGCTCCACGGCGGGGTCGGCTTCACCTGGGAGTACGATCCGCACCTCTACTTCAAGCGCGCCCAGGCCAACGGCGCCTGGCTGGGACGCTGCGATGCGCTGCTGGCCGAGCTCGCCGATACGCTGCTCGGCCCCGCCGAGGGAGAGCCGCCATGTCGCTGAGCGTCGAGAGTACTGACACCACCACTGACGCCGAGCAGGCCTTTCGCCGCGAGGTCGCCGACTGGCTGGCGGCCAACCTGACGGGCGAGTTCGCCGTGCTGCGCCACCGCGGCGGGCCCGGCGACGAGGAGGCCTATCCCGCCCTGCGCAAGGCCTGGGAGCGCCACCTGGCGGCGGCCGGCTGGAGCTGCGTGGGCTGGCCCGTCGAGCACGGCGGGCGCGGGCTCGACGTCGCCCGACAGGTGATCTTCCACGAGGAGTATGCCCGGGCCGGCGGGCCGGGGCGGATGGGTCACATCGGCGTGGGTCTGCTCGGCCCGACGTTGATCGCCCACGGTACCGACGAGCAGCGGCGCCGCTTCCTGCCCGGCATACGCGAGGGGCGCGAGTTCTGGGCCCAGGGCTACTCCGAGCCGGGCGCCGGGTCGGACCTGGCCGCCCTGCGCACCCGGGCCGAGCTCGACTCGGCGCGGGGCGAGTGGCGCCTCAGCGGCCAGAAGGTCTGGACCTCGCTGGCCCATGAGGCGCAGTGGATCTTCGTGCTGGCGCGCTGCGAGCCCGGCTCGACCGGGCGCGAGGGGCTGTGCTTCCTGCTGGTGCCCCTCGACCAGCCCGGCGTGACGATTCGCCCGATCCGCCAGATCTCCGGGGGCTGCGAGTTCAACGAGGTGTTCTTCGACGATGCCCGCACCGCGGCCGAGCACATCGTCGGCGCGCCGGGTGAGGGCTGGCGTATCGCCATGGCCCTGCTCGGCTTCGAGCGTGGCCTCTCGACCTTGGGCCAGCAGATGCACTTCACCCAGGAGGTCGAGCTGATCTGCCGGGTCGCCCGCGATAACGGCGCCGCCCGCTCGCCCGCGCTGCGCGAGCGCCTCGCCCGCGCCTGGGCGGGGCTTCGGGTGATGCGCTACAACGCCCTGCGCATGCTGGCCGGCGGCGAGCAGGGCGGGCTCTCCCGGGAGGCGCTGATCTACAAGTACTACTGGTCCAACTGGCACCGCGACCTCGGCAAGCTCGCCATGGACGTGCTGGGCCACACCGGCAACCTGGTCGACGAGCAGGATGAGGCGCACCGGCGCCTGCAGCAGCTGTTCCTGTTCACCCGCGCCGACACCATCTACGCCGGCAGCAACGAGATCCAGCTCAACATCATCGCCGAGCGCGGACTCGGCATGCCGCGTGAGCCGCGGGGTCAGGCGTAGCGCTCCTGTCGGCACCCATCGTGGCCGGTGCGACCGGCGAGCACGTCCGTTTTGACGATGCCGGCAGGGGCCGCCGCCCCCTATAACGGAGGGCGAGACCCTGACCCGATCCTGAACAGAGGTGCAACGCCGTGACCCAAGTGCCCCCCTACGTGCCCGGACACGAGCTGCTGTCCGGAAAGACCGTGCTGATAACCGCCGCCGCTGGCGCCGGCATCGGCTTCGCCGCCGCCCGCCGCGCCGCGGAGGAGGGCTGCCGGGCCCTGATGATCTCCGATATCCATCCGCGCCGCCTGGAGGAGGCGGTCGCCGCGCTCAAGCAGCAGACCGGCCTCGAGGCGGTCTACGGCCAGCTGTGCAACGTCACCGTCGAGGACGAGGTGCAGGCGCTGATCGCCGCCGCCGAGGAGCGGCTCTGCGGCGTCGACGTGCTGATCAACAACGCGGGCCTCGGCGGCCAGGCCGCGGTGGTCGAGATGGGCGACGACGAGTGGCAGCGGGTCTTGGACATCACCCTGACCGGCACCTTCCGCATGACCCGGGCGATGCTGCCGGCGATGCAGGCCCGCGGCCGTGGGGTGATCGTCAACAACGCCTCGGTGCTCGGCTGGCGGGCCCAGAAAGAGCAGGCCCACTACGCCGCGGCCAAGGCCGGCGTGATGGCGCTGACCCGCTGCAGCGCCCTGGAGGCCGCCGACCACGGCGTGCGCATCAACGCCGTGGCGCCCTCCATCGCCCTGCACGACTTTCTCAAGAAGGCCTCCAGCGCGGAGCTGCTCGAGGAGCTGGCCTCCCGCGAGGCCTTCGGCCGCGCCGCCGAGGTCTGGGAGGTGGCCAACGTGATGATGTTTTTGGCCAGCGACTACTCGTCCTACATGACCGGCGAAGTGCTCTCGGTCAGCTCCCAGCGTGCCTGAAGGAGGCCTCATGACCACACGTTTCGAGACCCCGGCGGCGCTGCTTGCCGCCCAGGGCCAGTCGCTGGGCGTCACCGACTGGCTGACGATCACCCAGGAGCGGGTCGACCTGTTCGCCGAGGCCACCGGCGATCACCAGTGGATCCACGTCGACCCCGAGCGCGCCAAGGATGGCCCCTTCGGCGGCTGCATCGCCCACGGCTACCTGACGCTGTCGCTGGTCAACCTGTTTCTGCCGCAGCTGATCGAGGTGGTCAACCTCGCCATGGGCGTCAACGTCGGCTGCGACCGTATCCGCTTTCCCGCGCCGGTGCCGGTGGGCGCCCGGATCCGCGGGCGAGGCGAGATACTCGAGGTGGCCCCGATCAAGGGCAGCTTACAGACCATCGTGCGCGTCACGGTGGAGATCGAGGGCAGCGACCGGCCGGGCTGCGTGGCCGACACCATCAGCCGCTACACCTTCGATACCCGCGTGGCGGAGCCCAGCCAGTAAGCGATTTTTCCCAACGTCCAGCAGGGTGGGCGCCGGGGGCAAGACACAGCGAGGGTCTTTTGACCAGGGGCGAGGCGGAAAGAGAAGAACATCCAATGGATGTTCTTCCCGCCGAGCGGGTTGGCCATGGATGGCCAACCCAGGCCCTGCAAGCGGCGCAGGATGCGAGAGCGCCGCAGGGCAAAAGTAGCGCCCAGGGAGGGGGTCACAGCGCCCTCGCGCCGCCTTGTCGACGGAGACGCCCGCCCGATTGACACCAGGATTTCAGGAGTTCTTCGATGAAAGAAGCAGTGATTGTCTCCACGGCGCGGACCGCGCTGACCAAGTCATTCCGCGGCGCCTTCAACGACACCGAGGCCCCGGTGCTCGGCGGCCACGTGGTGCGTGCCGTACTCGAGCGGGCCGGGGTCGAGGGGAGTGCGGTAGAGGACGTGATCATGGGCGCGGCGGTGCAGCAGGGCACCCAGGCCTACAACATCGGCCGGCTGTGCGCCTACACCGCCGGCCTGCCGGAGAGCGTGCCCGGCATGGCGCTGGATCGCATGTGCGCCTCGGGGCTGATGACCATCGGCGTGGCCGCGCGCAGCATCATGACCGGCGAGATGACCACCGTCGTGGCCGGCGGCGTGGAGTCGCTCTCGCTGACCCAGACCAAGCACAAGAACACCTATCGCGCCCAGTCCGAGGCGGTCAAGGCGGCGGTGCCCGCGGCCTATATCCCGATGATCGAGACCGCCGAGCTCGTCGCCAAGCGCTACGGCATCAGCCGCGAGGCCCAGGATCGCTACGCCCTGCAGAGCCAGCAGCGTACCGCCGCGGCCCAGCAGGCCGGGCGTTTCGACGACGAGATCGTACCGCTCACCGCCCGGCAGCTACTGTTCGATGAGCAGCGCCAGCCGGCGGGCCACCGCGAGGTCACTGCCACCCGCGACGAGTGCAATCGCCCCGAGACCAGCGAAGAGAGCCTGGCGGCCCTCAAGCCGGTGTGGAAGGACGGCCAGTGGGTCGCCCAGGGCGAGCACGTCACCGCCGGCAACGCCTCCCAGCTCTCCGACGGCGCCGCGGCCTGCCTGGTGATGGAGCGCGGCGAGGCCGAGCGCCGCGGCCTGGCGCCGCTGGGCATCTACAAGGGCATCGCGGTGGCCGGCTGCGCTCCCGAGGAGATGGGCATCGGCCCGGTGCACGCCATTCCCAAGCTGCTCGAGCGCTTCGGCCTGGCCGCCTCGGACATCGGCCTGTGGGAGATCAACGAGGCCTTCGCCAGCCAGGTGCTGCACTGCCGCGACGTGCTGGGTATCCCCGACGAGCGGCTGAACGTCAACGGCGGCGCCATCGCCATCGGCCACCCCTTTGGCATGTCCGGCACGCGCATGGTCGGCCACGCCCTGCTCGAGGGGAAACGCCGCGGCGTGCGCTACGTGGTGGTCTCGATGTGCATCGGCGGCGGCATGGGCGCGGCGGGGCTGTTCGAGGTGGTCTGAATCGCGGTACTACCCGCCCTTACGCAAAGGCCCCCATCCTCGGATGGGGGCCTTTTTTCGCCTGGCGTTGAGTGTTTCCGTTCGTTTCGGCCCAGCCCTGTCCCGTGAGGCTCAGCTGGGTTGGGCGCTGGCCTCGCCGATGGCCTTGGCGGCGGAAAAGCGAATCAGCGGCAGCAGCAGGATGACCGCGACCAGCGGTACGGCGAAGCCGAGGAAGGCGGCGTCGTAGCTGCCGGTGAGGTCGTGGAGGTAGCCGGCCAGGGGCGGCGCCACCAGGGTGAACAGCATCAGTACCGGGTTCATCAGCCCCATCACCCGGCCATAGTCGAGCAGGCCGAACACCTTGGCCAGCAGCGCGCCCCACACCGGGATCATGCCGCCGCCGCCCAGGCCGACCAGCAGGCTGCCTACCACCATCATCGCGTAGGGCGGATCGTTCAGCAGGCACAGCAGCCCCACGGCGATCAGGCTCATCAGCATGGCCAGCGCGGCGCGCAGATCGAGATGATCGGCGAGGGCGCCGAAGATCAGCGTGCCGGGCACCGCCAGGACGGCGACCAGCGCGATCAGCAGGGCGGCCCGGTCCTTCTCGATGCCGTGGTCCACGGCGAAGGGCACCAGGTTGCTGGCGGTGGCGGTGAACACCGCGAACAGCACGCCCACCGACAGGGCGATCAGCCAGAAGTTACGGTTGCCGAGCACCGCCTGGGTCGAATCGAAGACCGGGCCGATCACCGGCCTGTCGGGGTCGACGGCGGCGCGCTTGCGGGCGTGGTGGTCCGAGGTCAGCAGCAGCACCACCGGCAGGCCCACGGCGACGATGATCAGGGCGAGCAGGCGGAAGGCCGTGCGCCACTCGTAGGTCTCGACCATCAGCTGGATCAACGGCGGGAAGCAGAAGCCCCCGAAGGAGGTGCCCATGCCGGCGATGCCGAGCGCCAGGCCGCGTCGCTGGCTGAACCAGCGCGACAGCAGGGTGGAGGCGAACAGCGGCCCGAGAGTGGCGTAGCCGAACGACATCAGCAGCGCGTAGATCACCGGCACCTGCCACATCTCGCCGACCCACGAGAGCAGCAGGTAGCCCGCGGCGATGGCCACCACGCCGATGGCCATCAGGCGGCGCAGGGAGCTGTGATCGATGCGCGCCCCCAGCCAGGGGGAGTAGAGGCCGGCGCACAGCGTCATCGCCGCCATGCCCAGCATCAGCAGCATGCGGCTCGGCTGGAAGGCCTCGGCGAGGGGGACGGCGACGACGCCGTAGGCATAGACCAGCGAGCCGATGCCGATGGCCTGGATCCAGAAGGCGACGAAGACCTGGCACCAGGCGGATGCATTGGATTTCATGGGCATTGCCTCATCTTGTTGTTGGATCGCGTTGAGGGATCGTGACCGCGGCGAGCCAGGCTGCAGCGGCCCCATGATCGCATGCTCGAACGCTGCGGGAAGGCAGGCATCGTCCGTTCGGACCAGCGCCCGACACCTAGTCCCCATGGACGACGCGGGGCATGCTGGGCCGACGCATGATTCGCCATGAACAGACGTGTCATTACCACCCCATAAGGATGACGTTATGCCGACCACCGTCGTGACAGGCAGCGCCTCGGGTATCGGGCGCTCGGTGTATGAACTGCTGAAGGAGCGTGGCCATCGGGTCATCGGCGTGGACTTGAAGGACGCCGAGATCGCCGCCGATCTCTCGACCGTGGAGGGCCGCGAGGCGGCGATCCGCGAGATCCGCGCGCTGACCGGCGGCACGCTGGACGGCCTGGTGTGCTGTGCCGGGCTGGGCGTGACGGCCCCCGACAGCGGCCTGATCCTGCGCGTCAACCACTTCGCCGTGACGGCGCTGCTCGATGCGCTCTTCGATGACCTCAAGCGCGGCCACTCCCCCGCGGCCCTGGTGATCGGCTCGGTGGCGGCCAGCCAGCTGGTCGGCCAGGAGGTGCCGCTGGTCGAGACGCTGCTCGCCGGCGACGAGGAGGCCGCCGTCGCCCAGATCCGCGACCTGGACAAGCCCCAGCTCGCCTATGCGGCCTCCAAGTACGCCGTCACGCGCTTCGCGCGCCGCCGCGCGGTGGCGTGGGGCCCAAGCGGCGTGCGCCTGAACGTCGTGGCGCCGGGCGCGGTGGAGACGCCGCTGCACAAGGCCTCGAGCGAAGACCCGCGCTTCGGCGAGGCGGTGAAGAACTTCGTCGCGCCGCTGGGCCGCGCCGCCCAGCCGTCTGAGGTCGCCGAGCTGGTCGGCTTCCTGCAGTCCGACGCGGCCAGCTTCATCCACGGAACCGTGCTCTACGCCGATGGCGGCATGGACGCCATGATGAAGGAAGCGACCTTCTGATCGGCCCTGTTCATCGCGTCATCGCGGCCGGTCGACTCCGGGCGCGCTTCGCTCCGTCCTTGTCGAGGCAGTGCAATGGCCAGGAAGACCAAAGCCAAAGCCGCGGAAACCCGCGAGGCGTTGCTCGATGCGGCGGAGGAGGTGTTCTTCGAGCACGGGGTGCAGCAGGCGTCGCTCGAGCGGGTGGCCTGTCAGGCGGGCATGACCAGGGGCGCCGTCTACTGGCACTTTCGCAACAAGTCCGACCTTTTTCGCGCCGTGCTGGAGCGCGCCCGGGTGCCCGTGCACGAACTGATCGCCTCCAGTGAACGCGATGATCACGGCGAGGACCCCATCGCACGTCTCAAGGCCCTGTTCGAACAGGGGCTCGAGCGGCTCGACACCCCGCGCCATCACCGCGTCCACGCGACGCTGGTCTATCGCTGCGAGGCCCGGCAGGACCTCGACCCCGCGGGCATCCACGACGAGATGGCAGGGGAGTTCCACGCTGCCCTGCTGGCCTTCTTCGTCCGGGTCGAGCGGCGCGGGGGGCTGCGTCCGGACGTCTCGGCCGAGGATGTCACGCGGATCGTCTTCTCGACGGTGAGCGGTATCTATCACAACTGGTTGAACAGGAGCGGCACCTTCTCGCTGCGCCGGGACGGCATGCAGACACTGTCGACGCTGCTGGACCTGGTGGCGGCACAGGGGCCCGACACGACCGGCCTCGGCCTGGCGGGCGAGGGACGCATCTCGATAGCAACATAGGACAAACACGATGAAAGTCTTAGCAACGGTCAAGCGCGTCGTCGATTACAACGTCAAGATCCGGGTCAAGCCGGACAACTCCGACGTCGATCTCACCAACGTCAAGATGGCCATGAACCCCTTCTGCGAGATTGCCGTGGAAGAGGCCGTGCGCCTGAAGGAGAAAGGCGTGGCGACTGAGGTCGTCGTGGCCACCGTCGGTCCCAAGGCCGCCCAGGAGCAGCTGCGCACCGCGCTGGCGCTGGGCGCCGATCGCGCCATCCATGTCGATACGTCGGCCGAGACCGACCCCCGCGTCGAGTCGCTGGGCGCGGCCAAGGCGCTGGCCAAGATCGTCGAGGAAGAGCAGCCAGGACTCGTCATCCTCGGCAAGCAGGCCATCGACACCGACAACAACCAGACCGGCCAGATGCTGGCGGCGCTCAGCGGCCTGCCCCAGGGCACCTTCGCCTCCGAGGTGGTCATCGAGGACGACAAGGCGCAGGTGACCCGTGAGGTCGACGGTGGCCTGCAGACCGTGTCGCTGACCCTGCCGGCCATCGTCACTACCGACCTGCGCCTCAACGAGCCGCGCTACGCCAAGCTGCCCGACATCATGAAGGCCAAGAAGAAGCCGATGGACGTCAAGACGCCGGCGGATCTCGGCATCGAGGTGGCCTCGAAGGTCACGCTGGTCAAGGTCGAGCCGCCGGCCGAGCGCCAGGGTGGCGTCAAGGTGAGCTCCGTGGACGAGCTGGTCGACAAGCTCAAGAACGAAGCCAAGGTTCTTTGAATACAGTTTCTTGAAAACAGTTCTTTGAAAGGAGCGCATCCCATGAGCATTCTGGTCCTGGCCGAACATCACGGCGGCGCCCTGGCCGGCGCCACCGCCCACGTGGTCGCCGCGGCACAGCAGATCGCCGACGCGGGCGGCGGCGACATCGACGTGCTGGTGGCCGGCGAGAACGTCGGTGCCATCGCCGAGGCGGCCGCCAAGCTCGACGGCGTCAGCCGCGTGCGCGTGGCCGATCACGCCGCCTACGCCCACCAGCTCGCCGAGCCCCTGGGCGCGCTGCTGGCGGAACTGGCCGACGACTACAGCCACCTGCTGGCGGTGGGCTCCACCACCGGCAAGAACGTGTTGCCGCGCGTCGCCGCGCTGAAGGACGTGGCGCAGCTCTCCGAGATCATCGCGGTGGAGAGCGCCGACACCTTCAAGCGGCCGATCTACGCTGGCAACGCCACCGCCACCGTGCAGAGCGACGACGCCCTGAAGGTGATCACCGTGCGCGCCACCGCCTTCGACGCGGTCGCCTCACTTGAAGAGCAGGGCGGTAGCGCCGCCATCGAGGCGGTGGACCCGTCCTTCACAAGGGCGGCCGACAACGCCCAGTCCACCTTCGTCGGGGAGGAGCTGGCGCAGAGCGACCGGCCGGAGCTGGGTGCCGCCAAGGTGGTCATCTCCGGCGGGCGCGGCATGGGCAACGGCGAGAACTTCACGCTGCTCGACGGCATCGCCGACAAGCTCGGCGCGGCCATCGGCGCATCAAGAGCCGCGGTCGACGCCGGCTTCGTGCCCAACGACATGCAGGTCGGCCAGACCGGCAAGATCGTCGCCCCGGAGCTCTATATCGCCGTGGGCATCAGCGGCGCCATCCAGCACCTGGCCGGCATGAAGGACTCCAAGGTGATCGTCGCCATCAACAAGGACGAGGAGGCGCCGATCTTCCAGGTCGCGGACTATGGTTTGGTGGGCGATCTGTTCGACGTGTTGCCGGAGTTCGAGCAGAAGTTATAGAGCTAGATCGGATTCTTCCAGGTCGCCCTCTCGACGGTCTCTGGCCTGGTGGGCGACCCGTTCGAGGTCGTGCCCGAGCGCGAAGGCAAACTTCAAGACAAGTTCCAAGACACGATCTAAGAGAAGTTCCGAGTCATCCCGCCCCCGGTCGCGCTCGCTCCGTGACGCCCGGGTGGCGGATGGCCGCCAGCGATGATCGCCGTGGTGAGAGCGTTTACCGCTCGATACGTCCGTTAATGCTTACCCCGATTCTTCCCCTCACACTCTTCGCCATTCATGGTAGGTTCGGCGTATCAATATGCCGTTAATGCCCCACCGTGAGCCCCTCCATGCAGCCACCCGTTCCCGAGAATGACACCGACCGCCTGGCCGCCCTGGCGGCGCTGGACGTGCTGGATTCAGCGCCCGATGCGGGCTTCGATCAGCTGGTCGAGCTGGCGCAGGAGCTCTTCGAGGTCCCCATCGCGCTGGTCTCGCTGGTGGCCGAGGATAGACAGTGGTTCAAGGCCTGTGTCGGCCTGGAGGTCCGTGAAACGTCGCGGGAGGTCTCCTTCTGTGGCCATGCGGTCGCCGACCAGCAGCCGCTGGTGGTGCCGGATGCCTGCGAGGATGTTCGCTTCCAGGACAATCCCCTGGTCACCGGCGAGCCTGGCATCCGCTTCTATGCGGGGCATCCGCTGTTTCCCGATGGGGAGCATGCCGTGGGGACCCTCTGCCTGATCGATACTCGCCCGCGGAAGTTTTCCGCGCGCGAGCGGCGGCTACTGGGACGGTTGGCCAGCCAGGTCGAAGCGCTGCTGAGAAAGCATCAGCTGCGGGTGAAGCAGGAGGCTCAGCAGCGCGAGCTGGTGACGCTGAACCTGCGCCTCTCCGAGGCCGGCGATCGGCTGGCCAAGGAGCGGCAGCTGCTGCGCGCCGTTCTGGACGGCAGCCGCGATCCCATTTACGCCCGCAGCCGCAGCGGGCGCTACCTGGCGGCCAATACCGCGTGCCTGTTGCTGCTGGAGGGCACCTCCGACACGGCGGTGGGCGAGGGGGCGCCGCGGTTGCCCGCCGAGGTTCAGGCCCGCCTGGACGCGGCGGAGGCCGAGGTGATCGCCAGCGGGGCGCCGCAGCAGGTGTCGCTGCCGCCTCTACAGGGTCGCCATCATGACCTGCAGCTCGGCCCGTTGAGTGACGAGGACGGCAATATCGGGGGCGTGGTGGGCGTGGCGCGGGACACCACCGAGGCGGTGCGCCAGGCGCGCCTGATCCGCGTGTTGCACCGCGGAATCACCGACTACCAGGCGCTGATGTCGGGGCACCAGCTGTGGGACTTCCTGATGGAGGCGCTTCGCGAGCTCACCGACAGCGAGTACGCGCTGATCGGTGAGGTGATCGAGGACGCGGGCCGGCCGGCGCTGAAGATCCACGCCATCACCGACCTCTCCTGGAACGAGGAGTCGCGCCAGCTGATGGAGCGGCTGCGCAGCGGCGACATGACGCTCTCGAACCCCGATTCGCTGCTGGGGCGGGTGTTTGCCCACGGCGAGGTGGTGATGACCGACAACCTCGACGAGCACCCGCATCGCAGCGGCTTTCCCCCGGGGCATCCGCCGCTGCACAACTACCTGGGGGTGCCGATCTTCGATGGCCAGCGCTCGATCGGGATGTTCGCCATCGCCAATGGTCGCCGTCGCTATGATCAGGCCCTGCTGGACTGGCTGGAGCCCTTCACGGCGACCTGCGCGCTGCTGATCAACCTCTATCGGCAGATGGCGGAGCGCGAAGGTTATATCGAGGCCCTCTCCGAGGCACGGGACAGCGCCGATCACGCCAATCGCGCCAAGAGCGAGTTCCTCTCCTCGATGAGCCATGAGCTGCGCACCCCCTTGAACGCGATCCTCGGCTTTGCCCAGCTGCTGGCCGGTGGCAAGCGCCACCCGCTGGAGGCTCGCCAGCAGCGCCAGGTCGCCCAGATCGCGCGCAGCGGGCAGCATCTGCTGGAGCTGATCAACCAGATCCTGGATCTGGCGCGGGTCGAGGCCGGTCAGCTGAACCTCTCCATGGAGGCGATCTCGCTGGCTGAGGTGGCAGACGATGCCGCCCACGCCCTGGAGGCGATGGCCCAGGCCCATGACATCTCGATCCATCAGCAGATCGGCGGCCCGCTGCCGGCGGTCCATGCCGACTACACGCGACTCAAGCAGGTGCTGCTGAACCTGCTCAGCAACGCCATCAAGTACAACCGCCCGGGCGGCTGGGTTTGCCTGGAGGCCACCCTGGAGGAGGATTGTCTTCGCTTCACTGTGCGCGACAACGGCCAGGGGGTCCGCGATGAGGATCTGGCGCTGCTCTTTCAGCCCTTCCAGCGGCTGGGAGCGGAGCGTCGGGGGATCGAGGGCACCGGCATCGGCCTTGCCATCACGCGGCAGCTGCTCGAGGCGATGCGCGCCACGATCGAGGTCGAAAGCGTCGAGGGACAGGGCAGTGCCTTCCACTGCCGTCTTGCGCTGGCCGAGACGGGTCAGCCCGCCTTGAGCCGGGCCGGGGAGGCCAGTGCCGGCGCACCGGAGGAGGTCACGGCACGCATCGTCTACATCGAGGACAACCCCGCCAACCAGCGCCTGATGGAGGATATCTTCGCGGACTGGCCGAGCTGCGAGCTGCGGATCTATCCCAGCGCCGAGCTCGCCCTGGCACAGATCGAGGCCGAGCCGCCGGATCTGGTGCTGATGGACCTCAATCTGTCGGGCATGAGCGGCTACGCCGCCCTGGAGCGACTGCGACGGCTGCCGCTTACGCGGGGGCTGCCGGTGATCGCGCTCTCCGCTAACGCCATGCCGGCCGACATCAAGCGCGGCCTGGCGGCGGGGTTCGACGACTACCTGACCAAGCCCCTCGATTTCGCATCGTTCTTCGCCACCCTCACTCGCCACCTGTCGTCGCTGGAAGGAAACCCGGATGCCTTCTGATCCCACCCTGTACCAGAAGCGGCTGCTGGTCGTGGATGATCATGCCGTCAACGTCGAGCTGCTCCAGGACCTGCTGGAGGATCATGGCTATCAGCAGGTCGCCGGCCTCACCGATCCACGCGAGGTGCTCGCGCACTGTCAGGCGCAGGCGCCGGATCTGCTGCTGCTGGATATCCGCATGCCCCACATGGATGGCTACGCGGTGCTCGAGGCGTTGCAGCAGGCCTTCGCCGTGGAGGCGCCGCCGACCATCGTGCTGACCGCCCAGGTCGATGACGACACCCGCCGGCGGGCGCTGGCCATGGGCGTGCGCGACTTCCTGACCAAGCCGTTCGACCACGAGGAGGTGCTGGCGCGCATTCACAACGCCCTGCGCGACCAGAGCCGCTATCAGTGGCGGCGTGATCAGGCCGCTACGCTGGAGCGCCTGGTGGCCCAGCGCACCCGGGAGCTGGAGCGGCTCTCATGCACCGATCCGGTGACCAACCTGCCGAACCGTCGCGGGCTCACGGCGACCCTCGGCGAGTGGCAGCGAGACGGCATGGAGGCAGGCGTGCTGTTCATCGTGCTGGAAGGGATCGACGCCATCATGCGCTATCAGGGGCACCGGGTGACCGAGGCCTTCCTGCACGAGCTGGCCCATCGCCTGAAGGACGCCCTGCCCGAGCAGGGCGTGGTCGGGGTCTGGGGCAGTCATGAGCTGTTGCTGATTCAGCCCCGCGCCTCGACCGCCGAACTCGAGCAGCTGGCGGTCCGCGTGCTCGGGGAGCTGAAACGGCCCCTGGCCACGAGCGGCGTGCGGCTGCGGGTCGACGGCCGGATCGGCGTCGCCGGTGGAGTCGGCCTGGAGCCGGAACGGCTGGTACACATGGCGGCGCTGGCGGTGCCCCATGCGCGCGAGGTAGGCGCCATTCAGGCCTACAGCCCGGCGCTGGAAGCCGGTGAACAGCGACGCATGCAGCTGCGCCAGGCGTTGCCGCAGGCCTTCGCGCGCGGCGAGACCTCGCTTCACTACCAGTCCAAGGTGGCGCTCGCTGCGGGGCACATCTGTGGCGCCGAGGTGCTGGTGCGCTGGTCGCACCCTACGTTGGGAATGGTCTCGCCGGCCGAGTTCATCCCGATGGCCGAGGCGAGTGGCGATATCCTGGCGCTGGGGGCCTGGGTGCTGGAATCCGCCCTCGCCACGCTGAGCCACTGGCGGCGGGCGGGTCGGGTCGATGAGGCGTTCAGCCTCGCCGTGAACGTCTCCGCCCACCAGCTCTGTCAGCCGGGCTTCGTCGCCGAGGTGCAAGAGGCTCTGGCGCGATACGACGTGCCCCCCGCGGCGCTCGAGGTGGAGGTCACCGAGTCCGCCGTGATGACCGACCTGGAGGTCGCCACCCTGCAGCTCCAGCAGCTGGCCGACCTGGGGGTCAGCATCGCCATCGACGATTTTGGTACCGGTCACTCGTCACTGGCGTACCTGCGGCGGATGCCGGTCGAAACCATCAAGATCGATCGCAGCTTCCTGACGCACCTGCTGGAAGATGCCGAGAGCCATCGGCTGGTCGAGTCGATCGTCGCCATGGCCCATGGGCTGGGCTGCCGGGTGGTCGCCGAGGGTATCGAGGCACCGGCCCAGGCCGTCAGCCTGGCGGCCATGGGCTGCGAGATGGGCCAGGGCTTCTGGTTCGCACGCCCGCAGCCCGCCGAGTCGTTCCTGCCCGTGCTCGAAGCATACCGCTGAGGGGAGGGGCCGTCAGAGTTCCCGGATGGCCTCCGAGACGCTCTGTGCGCCGGTGAGTATTTCCCGGATGACGTCCTGGGTGGTGTGGATCCGCTGCTGGTTGACCTGGCTGTGCTCGACGACGTCGAGGATCTTGCGATTGGCCAGGCCGATGCGCTCGTTGTTGTCGTTCAGCACGCGGGTGATCTGCTCGGCGGCCTGGGTCGAGCCCTGGGAGAGCTCGCGCACCTCCTTGGCCACGACGGCAAACCCGCGACCGTGCTCGCCCGCCCTGGCGGCCTCGACGGCCGCGTTGAGCGCCAGCAGGTTGGTCTGCTGGGCGATCCGTGAGATCGCATCGGTGATGCCGTTGATAGTGCGGACCTGCTCCTGCAGCGCCGAGATGATCTCCTGTGCCGCCTGGATCTCCTCGCCGGCCCGCTGTGTCGAGTCGACCGCCTCCTCGAGCTGGGTCAGGCCGTCGGCCGCAATGGTCTCGGTCTGCTGGGCGCTCACCCGGGCAGACTCCACGGTGCGCCGCGCCGCGGCCTCCGACTCGATAGCGGGGGTGATGTCCGTGGCGAACTTGACGATGCGCGTGACCCGACCGTCGCCGTCGGTCACCGGGTTGTAGGTCGCCTCGAGCCACACGGACCTGCCGTCGGCGGCGAAGCGCTCGTATCGCCCCTGCTTGAAGACATTGTCGGCAAGCTGGGCCCAGAAGTCGGGGTGCTCGGCGTAGAAGGCCTCGCTGCAGAACATTCGGTGGTGCCGACCCGCGATGTCCCCGTGGCGATAGCCCATGGTGGCGAGGAAGTTGTCGTTGGCCCGCAGGATCTCGCCATCCGGCGTGAATTCGATCACGGCCATGGACGCATTCAGGGCGCCGAGCACCGCCTGCTGGTCGTCGGCGGTGTGGCGCTGCCGGGTCACGTCGCTGGCGATCTTGATGATGTAGGCGACGCGCCCGCGGGCGCCCTTCACCGGCACGTAGGTGGCCTCGAGCCAGAGGGGCGCGCCGTGGGCGTCGAGGCGCTGGAAGGTGCCTTCCTGACTCTTGCCGCTGGCAAGCTCTTCCCAGAACCTTCGATAGGCCGGGTTGTCCTGGACCTCCTGAGGGCAGAAGAGGCGATGATGCTTCCCCTTCACCTGGTCGAGGCGATAGCCGACCGCCGCGAGGAAAGGGGCGCTCGCCTCCAGGATCACGCCGTCGGGCGAGAAGACGATACTGGGCGTATGAGCGGTCAGGGCCCGGTACAGCGGGGTTCTTCGTATTGTCGTCAGCATTCAGGGCCAGTCTGTTCGGTTTGTCGGATAGCGCCGCGTCCAGGTGTTATCGGCCATGGAGGGAAATGCTTGAGCGAAATGACAGTGGGGCCGGACCGACGTACGTGGCCGTGACTCGGGACCGAAGAGCGGTGTCATGCTGCCGAGGCATAAAGAATCAGGAAACTCTAAATCTTTTAGAGGACTGGAGAGACGGCGATACTTGCTGCAGGAGCGCGAGAAGGCGAGCCCGGTTTCTGGTGGCGTGATGCCGGGTCTCGGTCGGCATCGCGGCGAGGGCGGCGGTAGCAGTGGCGGGGATGGCGACAGAGCGGTGTCTAGAGCCCTGCATCGTTCATCGCGGGGCTAACGGTCACCGGTGCTCACCGTGCTCAGGGGGTGAGCCGCCAGTAAAACATCCCGGCTTTCTTTCGAAGAATCGTGGCGGAGACATGGCTATCGCAGGGCCTTTCCGCCAGTCCGACACACACATGCAGCGGCAGCAGGTGCTCCTCCCGGGGGTGGCAGAACCGGGCATGGGGGGCCTGCTCCCAGTGTGTCAGTCGCTCGGCTCGTTCCGCCTCCTCGATCTCCCCACTGGCGCAAGTCTCCTCGAGCCAGTCTTCGAAGGCCTGGTTGCGGGCCCGAATGGCCGGGGTGTCGGGCGTGTAGAAGGCGCCCATGTTATGGAAGGAAAACCCGGACCCGATCACCAGCAGGTCGTCGATGTCCAGCGCCTGCAACGCACGCCCGATGGCCAGATGCGTCGAGGCATCCAGGCTGTTCACCAGCGACAGCTGCACGCAGGGGATGTCGGCCTCGGGGTACATCAGCTTGAGCGGCACGAACAGCCCGTGATCGAAGCCCCGCTGATCATCGAGTCGCGCAGGTATCCCGGCCTGCTCCAGCGCCTGGTGGACCTGCCGCGCCAGTGCCGGCTCACCCGGGCAGGGATACGCAATCTCGTAGGCCTCGGGCGGGAAGCCGGCGTAATCGTAGATCAGCGGCGGCCTGGCCCCCGAGGTGATCGTCGGCAGCGCTTCCTCCCAGTGGGCGCTGATGACCAGGATGGCGGCGGGTTTGCGCAGCCGGCCAGCGAGCTCCGTGAGCCGCTCCACCATCTCGAGGTGGTCCGGATCTCCCAGCAGCGGCATCGGGCCGCCGCCATGGGCGATGAAGAGAACATCGGTCGTGGTGCTCATGACTGTCGCTTCTCCCATCTCGTAATGTGTTCGTGAACCGTTCGGATTTCATCAGATCTCGCCGGGCCAGCGCGGCTCCTCTGCTCATCCTGCACCGGCTGACAGTTCTCCTGCCAGACTCCGTTTACCAGCATGATCCTGTTCTCCTGTGGCGAGGGGCCTCCCCAAATATGAGGAGGGCCGGTCAGGCGATGAGGGTCGCGCGGCATCTGGACGATCACTCTCCGGCGACGGCGGGTTGCCGGGCTCGGGTATCCGCGAAGCGCTCCAGCAGCAGGTTATCCAGCGCGAACCGTCCCGCCCCCTGAACGGTCAGGGCCAAGGTGACGGCGAACAGGGTCAAGGCATACTCGTAGCCGTTGTTGGCCATGAACAGGCCGTTGCCGATATGCACGGTGAAGATCGCCACCAGCATCGTGAAGGCCGACACCAGCGCCGCCGGACGGGTCAGCAGGCCCAGCACCAGCGCCAACCCGCCGAAGAACTCGGCGCTACCGGCCATTAACGCCATCAGGGTGCCCGGCTCCAGGCCGATACTCGCCATCCACTGGCCGGTGCCTTCTAGCCCATAGCCACCGAACCAGCCGAAGAGTTTCTGCGCGCCGTGGGCGGCCAGGGTCAGGCCGACCGGCACCCGCAGAACCATGGCGGCAACACCGCCGCGGGAGTGGAACAGGGCCTTGGCGAATTGCGTATTCATGAGAGTCACCTCGATGCTTTCGTTGTGGGTGGGTGATCGAGGCCGTCGCCCCGGTCGATGCAGCCACTCTACTCACATCCGATTGAAAGACTAAGGCGACAATTATTGCTTGTTCATCAACATAGCGTTGATAATCGGGATAAGCACAACGTCAGGAAGAGCCGATGGACCGTATCGATGCCATGCGGGCCTTCGTCACGGTGGTGACGGAAGGCAGCTTTACGCGTGCTGCCGAGCGGTTGGAGACCTCTCCACAGCTCGTCAGCAAATATGTCTCCCAGCTCGAGCAGCATCTGGGCGTGCGCCTGCTCAACCGCACCACCCGCAAGGTCCACCTGACCGAAGCGGGGGCACGCTATCACCAGCGCGCCCTGCAGGTGCTCAACGACATCGATGACATGGAGCACCAGCTCGGTGACCTGCACACCCAGGCCAAGGGGCGGCTGCGGATCAGTGCGCCGGTGTCCTTCGCCATTCGCCACCTGGCACCACTGCTGAGCGACTTTCAGCGTGCCCATCCCGCCGTCGACATCGACCTGCAGCTGAATGACCGCAAGGTCGATATCGTCGAGGAGGGCTTCGATATCGCACTACGAATCGGTCACCTGAAGAGCTCCTCGCTGATCGCCAGGCGCATCGCGCCGGTCCGCCTGCTGATGTGTGCGTCGCCGGCCTACCTCAAGCAGCATGGCACCCCTCGGCGCCTGGAAGATCTCGAAGCGCATCGCTATCTGCGCTATAGCTATATGGAACTGGCGGCCGGCGAGACGATATCCAGATGGCTGTCGAGCCGAGACCCGCATCACGGCGGTGATATGGTGAGCAACAACGGGGACGTGCTGGTCGAGGCGGCCATCGCCGGCGCCGGCATCGCCCTGCAGCCCACCTTCATTTCCGGCCCCGCGATCAAGGCAGGAACACTGAGGGTCATCCTGCCGGAGCACGCGCCCGAGCCGATGTCGCTCTATGCGGTGTACGCCCACCGTCAGCTGTTGGCGAGCAAGGTGCGCTGTTTCATCGACTTCCTGGAGGGCTATTTCGGCGAACCGCCGTTCTGGGACAGATTTGATTGACGCAAGGGAGATCGAGGGTCTTGTCGGCAAGCACAGGATTGGCGGCTTCAATCAGTCCTGATGCCTGTCCATGGCTTGGACCCAAAAGAAAAGGGAGATGAAGATGCAACGCAAATCTATTGGCGTTGTGCTGTCTTGCGCGGCACTGGTCGCGGGTGGTTATCTTCTGAATCACCGCAAGACACGAAAGCACGCCCCAGGCAGCATGCGGCCTTCGATGTTCGAGCGGATGATGACAGCCATGCCCGAGGACGCTCCACCGAAAGTGATCTCGACGGTCATGCCGAGATTGCAGGCACAGAACGAAGAAATTCTTGCCCTTCTCAGGGAGCAGAACGAGCTTCTCCGGGCAGCGAAGCGAAGCAAACAGTAAGTGAAGCAAATAGCCGTCAGGACGCTGGACCGCCCCGCCCACCGCCACCCTTAGCGCGCAAAGCCAGGCCGCCTATCTCGGCGCGCCCCATGACCCGCAACGCAGCTATGACGAGACCCGAACGGCGCAGCCGCTCTCCGAGCAGGAACTCCCTGGGCTGGAAGCGCGACTGGCAGATCGTCGACTGGCTCATCCAGTCCGAGGCCTGGCCCTGTTCGTGGCCACCGTATGGAACCCATACTAAATCCATGGAGAACCACAACGAAAAACCGCCACCCGGCATGATCCGTAAGTGGCGGTTTCTCTGATAGTCGTGGTCGGAGCGACAGGATTCGAACCTGCGACCTTTGCAACCCCATTCCGTTTTCAGGACATGTGAGCATGAACAGAAACTAGCTAAGAGTTCCATTTATACCCTACAAAACCTAGGGTTACGAAAGTATTAGTGTGTTGTGGTTGTGGCTCAATGTGGCGCAATATAGCCTGTACCTGTCACCTATTTGTCACCTGGGAATCAGGACATCATGGCAGGCATCACAAAGATGAAGCTCACAACCAAGGCATTAGCCCAACTGGCTAAGCAGCCGCCCACTGTCGACGTGTGGGATACCGAGCTTCACGGATTCCATGTGCGAGCCACCAAGCGTGGCCTAGCTTTTCGTCTCCATTTCCGTACCAAGGCGGGCGAGCGACGCATGATGACCCTTGGCCGCTACGGTGACCCCTTGACGGCGGCTGAGGCTCGTCAACGGGCACGGGATTTACTGGCGTCCGTAACCCAGGGCGGCGATCCGAAAGCCGAGATAGACGAGACCAAGGCCGAAGCAAAGCGCCAGCAGCAGCAAACCCTAGGCGTATACCTGAAAGGCCCTTACACGGCGTTCCAGCATCGCAAGAAGGATGGCAAGGGCACGCTGCGCAGAATCGAGAAGGACTTCGCTGGCTGGCTGGACAAGCCGATGGGTAGCCTTTCACGTGCCGATGTGGAGCGCTGGCAGGCCGAGCAGGAAGCAAAGGACACGCCGCTGGCCTTCAGTAGCCTGAAGCGATCCTATGACGCCATGCATGCCATGCTGGCGCATGCAGCCGAGCGCAAGGTCATACCAGTCAACCCGCTGTCTGGGGTGAAGCTACAAAAGCCCGCCATGACTGAGGAAGACATGGCTGTTCAGGCGGCCCAACGGCGGTATCTGGAGCCGAAGGAGGTGGAAGCGCTGTTTCAAGGCCTGGATGCCTACCAGGATCGAAAGCGCGAGCAGCGTCGGCAGAGCCGGGGCCACGGTAAGGCGTTCCTGCCTAACCTGGATGATCTCACCTATGTGGATCACGTCGTGCCGTGGGTGCTGACCATGTATTACACCGGCTTCAGGCCTGGTGACCTGTTCGGCCTGCGCTGGGAGCACGTCAACCTGGACTTCCGCACCATCCGTAAGGTGATTGAGAAGACCGCCCACCATCATCCGGAGCCGATGTCCTTCCCGCTGTCCAGCGCAGCGTCGGACGTGCTCAAGACATGGCACAGGCAACAGGGTCAGCCTAAGACTGGCCTGGTATTTCCGTCCGCACGAAACGGCAAGCGTATGAGCCAGACGGCGATGCAAAGGCCGTGGGCAAACGTGCGCCAGCTGGCCGGGCTGCCGCACGATCTTCTGTTGTACAGTCTGCGGCACAACTTCGCGTCCCAGTTGGTCATGGCCGGCGTCGACCTGTTGACCGTATCCAAGCTGATGTCTCATTCAGACATTCAGACCACCATCGCGCACTACTCCCACCTTGCCCCTGACCACAAGCGAGATGCCGTGGAAACGTTCGCCAGGACAGCTAGGAAGCAGGGGAGCGCTACCGGCAATGACACGCCGCTGACTGTTGTTTGATAAGGCTGACCTCACCCCATTAGCTGGCTAGCACCGATCACTCGGAAGCATGGTTGCTTCACCACGCCTGTCAGCTTCCTGCTTCACCTGTAGCATTGAACGGAGTCCCAAGACGATGACATTGGAAGCCGTAGTCGCGAAGCACTATCGCGACTTCATCACTCTGGAGGATATTCTCCGGAGCATCTCCGAAAAATATCGGTGCCCGTTGGAGAAGGCATTGCTCGTCGTAGACGAGTTGCTTACCCCTGCCGTTGGACATGGGGCACTTTCCCTGTACGGAGCAGGAGAGCTAAGGCCCCGAAAAATGGTCCGACCCCAGGGCGCCTGGAAGGCACTGCATGAGGGGATGAAAGAGAAGCGCCTCGACAGCGACGCAAGCAGGGCTTATCGGATGATCCTGTTTCGTCGCGAAGAGATTAAAACCCTCCTGGATGAGGCAGGCATTCCCCTCGACACGACGCCGTGTTCGCTCAAGGGTAAAGACGGTGATTCCGCCAAGCATGAAACCCAATATGACGGCTCAATATCGCAACTGAAAGCCCGCATTTTGGAGTTAAAGACGGAGCTCGAAGAGGCTAATGCCGAGATTCATAGGCTCAGCTGTCTTGCTCCACTATATCCCACGAAGCTGACGAAAATAGTCAACGAGATCCAGTGTAACCACTGGGGCGGCTTTGACCCTCACACGGGCAAGCATCGTCCGAACCAGAAAGCCATCATACGGGAGGCTATGAAGACACATGACCTCTCCGAGCGTACCGCGCTCGCAGCGACATTAGTTGCCGCACGTAACGATGAAGATGTGATGTAGCACTCATAGTACTAATGTCTAGCCTCAGGGTAAGAAACCCATCAACCACGCGGGTTTTTAGCCACCCTGAGGGTGCTATGGAGTAGCTACCCTCAGCCCTCAGGGTATTGCCCTCAGGGTTCCCCTCACTCCCATCCTAGAGGCGCCACTCACCCACATAGGGACGCCTCTATGCCCACCAAGCGCAAAGAACCCGGCGACATTGTCGCCGATGCCCTGACTCGCTACCAAGCTGGACTTGATCCTGCCCTGATAGAACTTCCCGAAGTGGCCGTCTTCCCTGGACTGATACCGGCCCAGCCGGCCACTGCGAGGAAATCTCGCAGAACCGGACAGCTCCTGGGGCGACCTGCACCTCCTTTCATCAAGCGAGGGCGCCTCGTCCGTTACCGACTCAAGGACGTGCTGGATTGGCTAGACGATGCACCCCCTACCTATCACTCGAATGCCGAGGCAATTATGGCCCGCCTCCACACACCGGAGACGGAAAGTGAAGGCCACCAGGAGTTTCTGTCATGAGCCGCTGGAAAAAACTGCCAGGCCCCTCATTGCCCACCAGTTTGGCTTTTGAGGGACGTCGTGCGCGCAGATCTAGGTTCTGGTTATCGGGGGATGCGATCCCATCGGTGCCGACGAAGACAGAAAAGATGAAGAAGAAAAAGGCGAGGAAGGCAGCGGCAAAAGCGAGAAAGAGGAAGCAACGATGACGCATCGATACGTACGAGAAAATCCTGACAGGAAGTTTCAAAATACGGAGTTTATCGATGGTTGATGGTAGAAGAAATCCCGCCATTGGCGGAGGGAAAGTGCATGGTGATACATGCGATATCCTTTTGCATTGTGCCGAAGATGATGGCCGAAATTCTAGCCTATTTATGGCTGATGAGGGCTTCATATCTGCTGCCTTCTGTTCGGGATATGGCCAATATCACAGCGCTGAAAATGAGTCGGAAGATCAACGCCGCCCCTACGTCGATATCAAGTGGACCGACATCATTGAGCGGATGAAAAACCCTCAGAACGTACCCAAGAGTGGAGCCCAATGGGCCATCTTCTCGACGCACCCGTCACGGACATTTGAAGAGCAACGCCAGAAGGGCCGCTTTCATGTGCTGGCAGTCGATCTGGATCGTGACCCGCCTCCTGTGAAGGATGCGGTGGTGCGTATTTCCAACCTGGTCAGGGCCGATGTTTGCACCTACACCAGCCGGAGCGCCAAGTGGGATGAGCCGAAGTCGCGCACCCTGATCCCTTTGGCCACGCCGATAGATGGCCGCCGGTATGAGCTCTTGCAGGCATGCCTCAACGACCGCCTGGAAGCAGGGGGGCTCACCCCTGATCGCGCGACCGAGCGGGCCGCACAACTGCACTACCTCCCCAACCGGGGAGAGTATTACGAGACCGCGACGATGGAGTTCCTGGGCACCCTCGACTGGCAAGCGGAGTTCGGCGAAGAGCTGGCAGCCAAGGAGGCGAAGCTGGCCGACCATGAGGCATCCCAACGCCGTCGCCAGGAAGAGTCCGCCCGGAAGTTGAAGGAGCGCCAGCAGCGTCAGGAACAGACCGGCGAGCGTTCGCCTATCGACGCCTACAACGCCGCATACTCTCTGCGCGAGGTGTGGGAGTCCTTCGGTGCCACCTGGCATGGCCGGCGCGGCAGGTCACCCATCAGCACGTCCGGGACGTACGGCATCACCCTGTCCGATGATGGCCAGCACTGGCACTCGTTCCATGCAAGCGACGTGGAGGCCGGTATCGGCACCACCGACGCTACGGCCGTCGGCTGCTGGGGGGATGCCTTCGATCTGTTCGTTTACTTCGAGCACGATGGAGACCGCAACGCCGCCCTGAAGGCGGTGGGCGACATGTTTCAGGTGGAGCCTGGCGTCACCCTCTCCATGCACAACCAGCGGGCCTTCATGCAGGCACAGTCCCATCCCTCGCCCGAGGAGGAGTTCGCTAGCCAGGCTGATCAGGCTGCCGAGAGGCAGCCCCGCCCCTTGCCTGACCCCATGCCGCCAGTGCCACCCTTCGACGCCGAGAAGCTGCTGCCTGCCCCCCTGCGGGGCTATGCAGAGGATGTAGCCCATCGCCAGCAGTCGCCTATTGAGTATTGCGCCGTAGCCGCGCTGGTCGGCCTGGCCGCCGTGGTAGGGCGCAAGATCCTGATGCGTCCAAAGCAGCACGACGACTGGACGATCACGGCGAACCTATGGGGCGCCTTGATTGGCGGGCCTTCCGCAATGAAGTCTCCGGCGCTCGGAGCCATGCGCTTCCCCCTAGATGACATCGAGGCTGATGCCCGTCGCGCTCACGAGCAAATGCAAGCCATCCACATAGGTGATGCCGAAATCGCCGAGATGGAGCACAAGGCCGCCAAGAAGCGGGCCGAGAAGCTGGTCGCTGAAGGCAAGAGCGACGAGGCCAAAACCGTTCTGGAGGAGGTGGACTCCCTGGCGGAGCCACCCGAGCACCCGCCGCGCCTGATCGTCAACGACGCTACCGTCGAGGCTTTGGGCGAAAAACTGAACGAGAACCCCAATGGGGTCCTGCTGTTGCGTGATGAATTGTATGGCTGGGTGGCCAAGATGCAGCAGGAGGAATACGCCAGCGACCGAGCCTTCTACCTGGAGTGTTTCAACGGCAGCGGACGGTACACCTACGACCGAATCGGCAGGGGGACAGTAGCGGTTGAACACTGCATCCTGTCGATCATCGGCGGCATCCAGCCTGCGAGGATCGCCAAGCTGGTGCGCGGAACAACCCGAGGCACAGACGACGACGGCCTGCTACAGCGTTTCCAACTAGCCGTGCATCCCGACCCCGTACCGTCCTGGCGTTGGGTGGATCGACCACCCTCCCGCCAGGCGAGAGAAAGGTATCAAGGAGTCTTTTACCAGCTGCACGCGCTGCCGGCCCCACCCGAAGATGGCGAACCACCCCACCGACACTTCTCCCAGGAGGCGCAGGCCGAGTTCATCCGTTGGTCGGAAGCCCTGCACCGCGAGGCACGAAGTGGGGACCTGCCCCCTGCCATGGAAGCCCACCTGCTGAAGATGCCCAAGACAGTCTGCTCCCTAGCTCTGCTGTTTGCCCTGGTGAACGGTGAGGAAGAGGCGGTCGGCTACGACGCGACACTGAAGGCCTTGGCATGGGCGGATCTCTTACGCCGACATGCTGAGCGTCTCTATAGCGCCGCCACAAGCCAGAACGTGTTGGGGGCCAAGTTGATCTTGAGCCGGAGAGAGAAGCTCCCCCAGCCGTTCAAGGCGAAACAGGTTCAGCAGCGCGGCTGGGCGGGACTGGACACCACCGAAGCCGTCGGGGCCGCCCTCGACCTGCTCGAAGACCACGGCTACCTGACACCTATCGAGACGCGGACCGGTGGTCGGCCCCGTGTCGATTACTACTGGCATCCCAGTCTCGTGACGAGTGCAGAACATCACTCAAAAGCGGCGGGTGACACCCCCCGTAACCCCCCTAAACGGGCTTTACGGGGTTTACGGGGCGTCCCACCTGACGCTGCTGCGGATAACACCCCGAACTCTGCTCCCAGCGAAGGGCTACCTGACGACGATGACGACTGGCTGCACTGAGACGAGACCCGGGAGGCTGCCAGGGGGCTGGCAGCCTAAGGCATGACCTAGAGAGAACGATAATGGCCTACAGAAAGGAAATCCCCCACACGCAAGCAGAACTATGCGAGCTGCTGGAATATGACCCCCAAACCGGTCGGCTAACCCGGCGAGTCGGCTGGAGAACAAGACTGGACTTGGCTGGCGCCGAAGCCGGATGCCGGCGCCGTCGGCCCAACGGTATTCCGTCTAGTGTCCTCATGAGCCTCGGCGGGTCGGAGTACCTCGCCAGTCGGATCATCTGGAAACTGGTCCACGGAGTGGACCCTTCCGGCGAGATCAGCTCTCGAAACGGCATCCCGTGGGACCTTCGCCTTGCCAACTTCCGTGACGGGCCCCGTCAAAGCACCTCTCGCAACCAACGGGGGAGATGCACCAACACCAGCGGATACACCGGCGTATGCTGGAATGCCCGACGGGAGGAGTGGCAGGTGCATATCACCCTTGACGGCAAGCTCCACCACCTTGGTACTTCACCGACAAACTCGCCGCAGCCGTCGTGGCGGCTCAGGCGCGGCTGGAGGCAGGCTTCACCCTCCGCCACGCCACCGGCGGGCACCAGGAGGTGATTGACCGCCTGCCCGATTGGGTGTTGGACCAGGCGTCTAACACCTAGTTATCCGGGTGTGCAGCGGCGGTATTGTTGTATCAAGTGCTGGTCGTGTTAGGAACGCCATGGTAGCTGCGCCCTTTAGCCCAGCCGGTACAAAACCTAGGTTTTGTCCGAAAAGTCTGCTCGCAGGCAACGGTCTATGCACGCCAGGCATACCATGGCCCTGAAGCTGCTGGCTAATTTGTCGTAGCGGGTGCGGACCCGGCGCAGCTCTTTGATCCACCCGAAACAGCGCTCGATGATGTTTCGCTCTCGATAACGGGGCTTGTCGAAGCCTCGCTGGGCGCCAGGACGCGGTTTTCGCTTCATCTTGCGCCGGGCAATGATCGGTTTCATGCGGTGCCGGTCGCAGTAGCGGCGAAGAGGGTCGCTGTCATAGCCCTTGTCGGCCACGATGTAGCGACAGCGCTTACGTGGTCTCCCCCGGCTTCCAGACAGATGAACGTGTTCCATGGCGGGGATGAAGTGGCCTGTATCCGAGTCCTGCCCGGGCGAGAGCGTGAAGGTCAGCGGCCATCCATGCCGATCACAGACCATGTGGATCTTGGTCGTCAGGCCGCCTCGGCTGCGGCCCAAGGCATGGTCTACGGGCTCTTGGTATCCCCCTTTTTGCCGCCTCCAGAGGCGGCACGGGTGGCACGGATCGACGTCGAATCGATCATCCAGGTGTCCAGATCCATCAGGCCATCCTCTCGCAAGCGGAGCTGGAGACGCGCCAGGATGGTCTCGAAGGTGCCGTCATCGCGCCACTGGCGGAACCGGTCATAGACGGTCTTCCACGGGCCGAAGCGTTCTGGCAGATCGCGCCACTTGACGCCCGAGCAGAGGATCCAGAAGATGCCGTTCAGCACCTGGCGGTCATCGCGGCGGGGGCGCCCCGTTCTCTGCGGCGGCGACACGATGTCCTCGATGATGGCCCAGCCGTTGTCGGAGATCTCGTAGCGTCCTGCCATGGGTCACCTATGCTGCTGTGGCATAGATGACATTAGCAAATTCGAGTTTTCGGACAAAGCCTAGGGTTCGAGTTGGCCAACCCGAAAATTGGGCGAGGGGGCATCAGTAGTATCGCAAGAAGGTAGCCGGCCCAACCCCGGGGGGTGGGCCGGTCGCCCATTCTTTCCCCGTCTGACTTTCACTTCCTTCCCATCCTGCCACACACGGGTCTGGCTAATGCCACCATTACTGGCGCCCAGGATGGTCAGCTAGCCCTAGCGGGGTGGTCGGACCTCATAGTCTCTTCAGGACTCTAAGCCAATTAGAGGAAGAACTTATGGATTAATGCGTTAGCGGACCTACTTGGATGATGCGCAGCGCAATCAACAGCGCATCACCATGCAAGCATAGGCGTTGAGCCGTTCGGCGTGCCCGAGAGCACTGGCCAGCCCAAGGCACCTAAATCAGTGTCTGGCTCGTTACTGCAGGAAGTCAGTATCTGTTTCCATCTCGGAAGGTGCTGGGGGCCCGACGGTCTGTAGACGCCGCGCCTGACCGTCTACCACATGGTGATCCTGCAGCTGCTCGGCCAGATCCCGCAGCGCCTGCATACCGCTTGCCACCGCTTGGCTGAGCTCCTCGGCGTCCATCTCCTCAAACGAGGGGTTGGAATCCAGGTCCGCACTTTCGTCCGCGATCTTGTGCCCGGCGTGCTCCAACACCCAGCGGGCCGCGTTGTAGCGAGTGGCAGCGGGTGTAGTGGGGGCCATCAGGTCACGCATGGTGTCCACTGCCTGGGCGGCGAGGTCCCCTTTCAGCGCAGCATCCCGCCGTTGATGCAGGGCCTCAACAACATGAGGGAGCCTCATTAGTCGGTAAGCCTCGACAGCAGGTGCCGAAAACCCTGCCAGCCTCGCAGCTTGTGTTCGCGCTACACCTTTCGATGCGTGGGCAACGAATATCATCTGTTTATCGGTAAGCTTTCGTGACATTTATCTACCAATCCTCTTCAATAAAATATCTATAGGATGCCGACAGTATAGGACAATGGCGATAGATAGTTGTAGACAAAAACTACATCTATCGGCAAAGAAGACGTAGCATAAATTACTGTGAAATGAACCTTTCTAATCACCAAACCTCAGCTACACTGGCCTTGTGGATGTGGTCGAGTGAAGCGTTATTTTCTCCGTATGACAGGTGTTTTTCACCATGATCAAGGGCCATGTCATGATGGATATATGGCAGGGATTGAGAATGACTGTGAAGTGATTACAAAGTAAATGCTGAGTCTTCAAGAAAACGGCCTGCCGTCTCTCAATGGGTTTCTCAGCCATGCGAAGCCAGTCGCCATTTGCATACGGAAGACAGACTTCGAGTAAATTGTTGAAAACAAATAGGAAATTCGGAGTATTTCTTTTGGATGTACGCAGCAGTGGTAAAGTTTAATTAGAAGTGTTTGGATGGTTGGCTAGTATCAACTAAATTAGCATGGATGCGGTCCTTGGGGGCATGATGCCGACGTTTGCAGAGATTAATCCAGTGGCTCGAGCGGTATGGGCCAAAAGTGGTGCCCCTCCCGGACATGGCTTGTTAGCCCATATGCTGGATGTGGCTGCAGCGGCAGAAGTGCTCCTGGAGCATGAGCCGAACAGCACACTGGAGTATTTTGCCAACCAGCTGGGAATGCCAACATCCTCTTTCGTCCGCTGTGCCGCAACCCTGGTTGGCTTGCACGATTTCGGAAAAGCGGTGCCCGGTTTCCAAGCCAAGTGGTCAGAAGGCCGCCAGCAGTGTGAGATAGCCGGACTATCTTTCAGCACGCCATCTTTGAAAGTCACCGATCATGCTCGAGCCAGTGGCGCGCTGCTGCGTGAACACCTTATGGCTCTCGGCTTTGAGCGCCCCTGGGTGCTATCGGTGCTGCAAGCCCTTAGCGCGCACCATGGATACAACTTTCACCTACAGGAGCTGAATAGCTCAACCCCACCATTTGAAGCCCCTGCGTGGGCCAAAGTGAGGGCACTGCTTTTCTCCACTTACTGGAATGCCATGGCGCCGGAGAGGGTGCCGGCAACTGAGGAGGTCTCGCTTGCCTTGGTGGAATGGCTAGCTGGCTTGACCAGCGTTGCCGACTGGATCGGTTCCAATCCAGACTGGTTTCCGCATGGCGAACGGGCTCCTTCCTTGCATGGGCACTTTCATGTGGCTAAAGGGCTCGCGTGCCACGCACTGAAGGAAATCGGCTGGTCCAGTTATCGACCCTTGCTGCCATGTGGCGATTCAACCGATGAGCGACTGGCTCAGGTGCTGAATCGTGACGATGTGGTAGCCAGGCCCCTTCAGCGGTGTGTTGACCAACTTCTCAGTGTTGCCCAAGGGCCGGCGTTGCTTCTCGTCGAGGCCCCGATGGGGGAAGGCAAGACGGAGGCGGCCTTTCTCGCCTATCTGCGCCTGCAAGCCGCGAACAAGCACCGTGGCCTGTATGTAGCACTACCGACGCAGGCAACTGGAAATGCGATGTTCGGTCGGACCCTGGCGTTTCTGAAGGCCTACGGAAGCGAGCAGCCACTCGACATCCAGTTAGTGCATGGAGGGGCCTTGCAGGACGAGCGAGTACAGCATCTCAGGGGGATCCATGGTGAGCGGGACGCAGACATCACCTGTTCTACCTGGTTCTCCCATCGGCGCAGGGGCCTTCTGTCTCCCTACGGTGTCGGCACCATCGATCAGGCCTTGTTCGCCACACTCAACATCAAGCATCACTTCGTCAGGTTATGGGGGCTCTCCAACAGGGTGATCGTGCTGGATGAGGTCCATGCCTATGACACCTACACCAGTGGATTGATCGAAACCTTGCTGCGTTGGCTTCGGGCCCTGGGTTCCTCCGTGGTCCTGATGAGTGCCACGCTCCCGGAACATCGGCGCCAGTCTCTGCTGCAGGCTTGGGGGACGCCATGGGACAAGGTTTCGGCAATCCCATACCCCCGCATGCTGATGGCAGACAGCCAGGGGGTTCAGGGGGATACCTTTGAGTCGCGGCCTCTCTCTCCGATCCATCTGCATTCGACTGGTGAAAGCCTGGAAACGCTGGCGGGCTATGCCATCGAGCAACTCAAGGCCGGAGGTTGCGGTGCCATCATCGTCAATACGGTCAATCGCGCTCAGGGGCTATATCGATTGCTGTGTCAATCGATAGGAGAGGATGCCCAGCTCATTCTATTTCATGCTCGATACCCGGCTGATGAGCGCAGTGCCAGAGAGCGACTCGTTCTGGACGTGTTCGGTGATCAGCACGCGACACGCCCGGACAGGGCACTGTTGATCGCGACGCAAGTGGCTGAACAGTCCCTCGACATCGATTTTGATTTCCTGCTTTCGGATCTGGCTCCCGTCGATCTGCTCCTTCAGCGAGCTGGGCGTCTGCACCGCCATGAGCGGCGGCGGCCCAAGGCACATGGCGATCCGCGATTCACCGTCGCTGGGCTGAAACCAGAGCGGTTGCCGGAAATGAACCAGACCGCTTGGGCCTATGTTTACGAGTCGTATGTGCTGGGACGAACCTGGGCCTTGCTGTCACGCGAGCATACTCTGCGGATGCCCCATGACATCGATCGTTTGGTGCAGGCTGTTTATGGCGATACTTCCCTGCCAGAAGACCTGGATCCTGCGGCCAAGGCCTATATCGAGGGAGATGCATATAACCAGCATCTCATCAGGTTAACGGCCGAGCGTCAGCAGGCCGTCAACATTGCACTGGACCCTGATGACGAACCACAGGTTGCCTATCTGGACAAGCCTCGGGGGACAGAAGATGGCGATGGCCTTGGGCTGGTCAACCGAACGCGCTTGGGGGATGACTCCATCACCGTCGTCCCCGTCCATCAGGTGAGGGGCGGGTGGGCGATTCATCCCGGGGATGCCCCCTTCGACCCCCAGCACATGATTGCCGATGACCTGGCCAGGCAACTCTGCGCCCGCCAACTCAACCTCTCCCGCCGAGATATCGTGCGCGATCTTGTCCGGCAGGAGACACCACCTGCGTTTGCGGCCCACCCCTTGCTGAAACACATGAGGCCACTTGTCCTGGAGGACGGTGAGCTTCTGGTGGGCAGGCTGGTCGTGACTCTGGATCAGGAACTGGGACTGGTTTACGCGTCGGCTGTCGCCGATGAGCACCATGAGGAGAAGTCATGACCACGCGTTTCAACCTGCTCGATGAGCCCTGGCTGACGGTTCGCTTCTGCGATGGCGAGGTCCGAGACATTGGGCTGCTCGAGCTGTTCGCGAAGCTGGAGGAGATCAGTGAGCTCGCCGAGACGTCACCTCCGAGCCTGATAGCGGGGTACCGCCTGCTATTGGCCATCACTCATCGGGCCCTCTCGCACCATGGCGGAGTCTGGAAGGACAAGGATCGTGCTCGTTGGTATCGCGATGGCTTCCCCGTAACGGCGTTGCACGACTACCTCGAGCATTGGCGTGATCGGTTCTGGATGTTTCATCCCGAGATGCCCTTCATGCAGGTGGCTGCGCTGATGGGCATCGAGGAGACGCAACACAAGCAAAAGCCATGGACCCAGGTGTCCTTGGCCAGTGCGAACGGGAACATGCCCATCATGTTTGACCACTCCTGCGATCTGGAGCCTGAACCAATCACGCCAGCAGCCGCGATGCGTGTCTTGCTAGGCTTCCTCCAGTGCACACCAGGGGGGCTGGTCAAGACCATCAAGACATCCGACAAGGCGGGCCCCTTGGCCAATACCGCGGGCGTGCTTCCAATGGGGGGCAACCTTCAGCAAACCCTGTGTTTGGCGCTTCACCCGGCCAGAGGCCGGGAGGATGTTCCCAGCTGGGAGCGTCCCCCCTTGGAGCGTTTGGACCTGACAGCCCCTCCCTCGCTCGCGACTGGGCCCAACGACAGATATTCCCGTCTCAGCCGTGCCGTGCTCTTCGACCATGCCGGCGATGACCAAGTGCGATGGTTGCGCCTGGCGGTGGGGGATGCCCTGCTCGAAGACGCCAATGCGCCTGACCCGATGGCCAGTTACCGTGCCGGCTTCAACCGCATGGAGAGACTGGGCTTCACCGAGGGCAGGGCGTTCTGGCGAGATCTACCCGCGTTGGTGCCCGATGCCGAAGGCAAGGCGTCACAGCCGGCCGCCGTCCTCGGGTGGGCGGCCAACCTGAATGCCTATCTGGACTCACGGCAGGTCGATCAGCCACTGCTGGTGGCCGGCGTTGCCAGTGACCAAGCCAAGTTGCTGCGTTGGCGGAGCGAGCGGCTCTTCCTGCCGGCCAACCTGCTCGAGAATGTCCAGCTGGCCGGCTTTCTACGCGGTGAGATCCAGCGTGCTGAATCCCTGCACGACCGGATTGAGATGCTGGCGAAAAACATGCTTGCCGAGTGCATGCCCGAGCCCCATCGCAAGGACACCCAAGCTCAGGCGCTTAAGGTCGTGGCCACCGGGGGGGCGGCTGCCAAGTTCTTCGCCTCGGTCGAGCGCAGCGTGCCGATGCTGCTCCAGTACATCAGCGCAGGTGATGGGGACAAGGCGACACATTACTGGTCCGCCTGCCTGGCTCAGGCAGCCGAGGAGTGCTGGCAGGTGCTGAGAAGGGAAGCAGGATATACCCCCAGTGCGTTATGTGCCGAGGCCAAAATGTGGCCCCGATTTCGCAGGCTGCTGCTTCAGCTCCAGCCTGACGCTTCGAACTCTGAACTCTTGGAGGAGACCCGCACATGAGCGACTTTGCTCAGGACTTCGTGGCGCATCTGGTCCAGCTACGAAAGGGAAACAGCGGTGCGATGGCGGTACTCCGTCGCAGCTTGAGCTTTTCGCCGGGGGCCTATCCACCGGCATACCCATTTGTGGAGCGGTTCGTCCCATCGAAACGGCATCCACAGGACGCACGTCGATTGGCGCTGTACGTGGTGGCTGGCTTGTTTGCGCTTCATCCGGTGTCTGCGGATCGCAGCCTTTCCAGCAGCCTGGGTGAACTGATGCAACGACGTGAGAGCGCCAGCATCGAAAAGCGCTTCATTGCCCTTCTGGGGGCAGACCCGGAGACGCTGCCGGTTTACCTGAGGCAGGTGATCACCCTGCTGGCCGCAGACGATCTCGGGCTCGACTATGCCAGGCTGCTCAACGACCTGAGTTTCTATCTGAACACCTGGCTTGACCCCGAGCATCGCGACCGGATTCGGCAGCGTTGGGCGCGTGACTTCTATCGAGCGCTGACGCAGGACGCCCATTCGCCAACCACGACCCAAGAGTGAGAGAGCCATCATGAGCCTGTTTATCGAGTTCCACCTGATCCAAAATTTCGCCCCTTCCAATCTCAACCGCGATGACACGGGGTCGCCAAAGGATGCCATCTTTGGTGGTCATCGTCGGGCAAGGGTGAGCAGTCAGTGTTTCAAGCGCGCCATCCGCCTGGCATCACAGGATATGGAGCTCTTGCCTTCGGAACACCGTGCCACACGGACACGTCGCCTGCTGAAGCTGCTGCAGCAGCGGTTGGAAGGTCGTGACCCCGAAGAAGCCAGAGAGAAGGTCAAGGCGGCACTTGCCGCGGCCGGGCTGAAACTGAAAGACGACGGTAAAACAGAGTACCTCCTGTTCCTGGGGGAGCGTGAGATTGCCGGCATGACGTCACTGATCAACGAGCACTGGGACACATTGGTGTCGGAGCCGGAGAGCGAGACCGACAAGAAAAGAAGCAAGAAGCAGGTGAAAGCCAGCTTGCCGCCGGACGTCGTCAAGCAGGTCAAGGGCTTGCTGGATGGGGGGAAGGCCGTCGATATTTCCCTCTTCGGTCGTATGCTGGCGGACCTGCCGGGTGGAAAGAAGGATGCGGCGTGCCAGGTCGCTCATGCCATCAGCACCCATCGGGTCGAGCGCGAGTTTGATTATTTCACCGCCGTAGACGACGTGGAGGACGACGATGAGAGCGGGGCTGGCATGATCAATCATGTGGAGTTCAACTCCGCGACCCTCTATCGCTATGCCGTCATCGACATGGGCAAGTTGGTGAAAAACCTCCAGGGTGACACGGACCTGGCCCTTGCTGCTCTCGAAGCCTTTGTCCTGGCCAAGGTCCGCGCCGTGCCCACGGGCAAGCAGAATTCCTTTGCGGCCCACAACATGCCGGCGTTTGTGGGAGTCTGTTTCCGACATGCGGCCCCCATGAACCTCGTCAACGCCTTCGAACGCCCGGTATTTCCTCGCCAGGACAAGTCGCTGACGGACCTGTCGGTGTCCGAGTTGGACCGGCATGAGACCCACCTGGCCGGCGTGTATGGCGATACCCGGGATCACTGGGGCTACCTCGACCTGACCGGCGCATGGGCAGAAGGAAAGGGCGAAGCGCAGCCTGACCTCTCCTCGTTGGCGGAGTGGGTGAAGACCCAGGCCACCGAGAAGATGGAGGCCTGATATGGCAACGTTACTGCTGCGCCTGCAGGGGCCCATGCAGTCCTGGGGGACCACGAGCCGGTTCGATGAGCGTGACACCCAACTCGAGCCATCAAAGTCGGGAGTACTGGGACTGGTCTGCGCGGCACTCGGGCGTGACCGCAGTGAGCCACTCGATGACCTGGCGTCGCTGCGCATGGGGGTTCGTGTCGACCGTGAAGGCATTCCGATGCGCGATTATCAGACAGCCAAGGGAGTGGCGACGGCAGAGGAGGGCAAGCCCAAGCGTGAGCGTACCGTCGTCAGCCCTCGCTACTTCCTGTCCGACGCGGCATTTCTGGTAGGCCTGGAAGGCGCGGACCAGGCGTTTCTGGAAAGCCTGCAGGCCGCACTATGGTCACCTGTCTGGCCCTTGGCACTGGGGCGGAAGAGTTACACGCCAAGCCTACCTGTTGGCCTGCCAGATGGGGTTCAGCAGTCGGACCTGCTGACCGCACTGAAGCAGTGGCCTGCCCTCGTTCTCCCCGTGGAAGACAGTCTTCGACTGGTGCTGGAAGATCCCCACGAGGGGTCCATGCGCCTTGACCAGCCGATTGCGCCCTTCGCAGAGCGGCGTTTCGGGCCGCGACTTGTGAAACAGGAAGTGATGCATGTACCTGACACGATTGACGCTTGATCCTCGCAACGCCCATGCCCGTCGCGATCTGGCCGATGCCTATGACATGCACCGCACGCTGGTGCGGGCCTTCGTCCGTGACCAGAACGGCACACCCGAGAGGTTTCTCTGGCGCCTTGAGTCAGGGCCAACGGCGTGGGCCACACCGACTCTGCTGGTGCAAGCCAAAGTTCCCGGCCATTGGGACGTCCTGGAGGCCCTGCCTGGCTACCTTCAAGAACCTGCCCATACCAAGGTGATCAACCCTGACAGGTGGGTTCAGCCCCAGCGAGAGTATCGTTTCCGGCTGGTGGCCAACCCGACCGTGACGCACGCCGGGAAGCGCTATGGCCTGGCGGGCGAGGGCGAACAGTTGGCCTGGCTGGAGCGTCAGGGCGCGCGACATGGGTTCCAGGTCTCCTCCGCGCTGGTCTCCGCGAATGACGTGTTGGAAAGCCGCAACAGGGGCCAGGCACCGATCACGGTCAAGCGGGCCTGTTTCGAGGGCGTGTTGAGAGTGGATCAGGCGGACGGCGTTCGCCAGGCCCTGGTCAATGGCCTCGGTCCGGCCAAGGCGTTCGGCTGTGGCCTATTGAGCCTGGGGCGCTGCTAGTACCTCTTGGCCAGAAAGTGCATCGGTCTGCGCAGGGGGCGTCTACTCCGATGCCTCGCTGGGGGTCATCGTGCCATTTCCCCCAGCCCGCTCTTTAACAAGATGCTTGGTGGAATTTCCGAGCCATAAAACTTCCTATTGATTCAAGCGTGTAGAAGAAGAGTATTCCCCGCGCGAGCGGGGATGAACCGTTCACTTGTCCCATGATGATTCTCCTGAGTTAGTACTCCCCGCGCGAGCGGGGATGAACCGTTCCAAGGCATGACGCTTCCCCTGGACGATGGGTGTTCCCCGCGCGAGTGGGGATGAACCAAAGACCCGCGCCGCCGCCCTGCAAGCTCTGTCGTGTTCCCCGTGCGAGCGGGGATGAACCGGTCAACGTCGGTATGGGCAATACCAACCCGGAGTGTTCCCCGCGCGAGTGGGGATGAACCGTTGTCCAGGTACTCCACCAGCACTTCGACCTGGTGTTCCCCGCGTGAGCGGGGATGAACCGCAGATCGGCTCGCCCGTAGCACAGTCGGTCACGTGTTCCCCGCGCGAGCGGGGATGAACCGTGGGGCAACAACCGGCCGTGCAAGATCAAATCGTGTTCCCCGCGCGTGCGGGCGCGCGTGCGGGGATGAACCGATGTCGGGCTTGCAGGGGTACTGCCCGCCCTGATGTTCCCCGCGCGAGCGGGAATGAACCTTACATGCAGGGCTGCGGCGACATGTCGATGGAGTGTTCCCCGCGCGAGCGGGGATGAACCGGTGCTGAAGGTGCGTCGCTTCGGCTACAACGCGTGTTCCCTGCGCGAGCGGGGATGAACCGCTCGTCGACTGGCTGCGCAACGACCGCCGATCGTGTTCCCCGCGCGAGCGGGGATGAACCGGTGACCAAGGGCCACAGCCACGGCGCCGAGATGTGTTCCCCGCGCGAGCGGGGATGAACCGACCTACTTCGTCGCCAAGATCCTCAACAAGGCGTGTTCCCCGCGCACGCGGGGATGAACCGGACTATGGTAATGAGCCGACCGTTGCCGCTGTGACGTTCCCCGCGCATGCGGGGATGGACCTTGGTAATACGGCTTCTTTAACAAGTGGCCCGAGTGCTCCCCGCTTGAGCGGGGATGAACCGCGCCGAGGCGCGCACCTGTACTGGCAATGCCCGTGTTCCCCGCGCGAGCGGGGATGAACCGTGGTCGGCGGGGCTGCGATGGCCTCGGTCATAGTATTCCCCGTGCGAGCGGGGATGAACCGCGCTCGACGTAGCCGCGGCAGACCTTGAGCACGTTTTCCCCGCGCTAGCGGGGATGAACCGCGAGGTCCGCAGGTGGAGGATGGATACACCAGGTGTTCCCCGCGCGAGCGGGGATGAACCGTTGTCGACCACCAACTCGTGACCGAAGAGGTTGGGTTCCCCGCGCAGGCGGGGATGAACCGGTCGCCTGGATGCCGATGGTCAAGGGCGTGCTGGGTTCCCCGCGCACGCGGGGATGAACCGCGAGGCAGTAGCTACCCCGAGGATGCGACGCTGGGTTCCCCGCGCACGCGGGGATGAACCGTGGTACACCGACGCCGCTTGCACGACCGAGCAGTGTTCCCCGCATATGCGGGGATGAACCGTACTTCGCCTTGTCGATCTGCAGTTCGACCTTGTGTTCCCCGCTCAAGCGGGGATAAACCGCACATGACCGACGAGCTGTGGCCGCACATGACGGGTTCCCCGCTGCGCGGGGATGAACCGATTTGGGAGCAGGATGACCCCGCCGGCCTATGGGGTTCCCCGCATGCGCGGGGATGAACCGGTCGAGGACGTGCGCTACATCCTTACCCCGGTTTGTTTCCCCGCGTGTGCGGGGATGAACCGCAGGTCAAGCTCAAGGCTGGCTATGCACGTGAATGTTCCCCGCGCGAGCGGGGATGAACCGAACTATGGTAACGAGCCGACCTTTGCCGCTGGGACGTTCCCCCCGCAAGCGGTGATGAACCGTTCGGGATCAGGTAGGACCGCTCGCCAACAGTGTGTTCCCCGCACCTGCGGGGATGAACCGTTCGGCTTCTTCGATGAGTACACCCAAGATAGGCGTTCCCTGCGTGAGCGGGGATGAACCGATCCTGATCGAGCGAGGTACCTTCGAGGTGGAGTGTTCCCCGCGCGTTCGGAGATGAACCGCGCTCGCCGATATTCGCCTGGCGGCTCATGGGACCTCCTTGGTGCTTTCAGTATAAGGCCTGGAGGTGTCTACGAAACCCGGGGCGATTCATGCTGGATTCATTGAAAAACCTCTGGTGGTGTCTTTGTGCCGTTGAGTGGATCAGGAAAGCCCACGGCTCATGCCGCACTGGCCTCTTTCAGCCGGTGAGTGAGCAGCGTCGGTGCCTCGCGGACCTCCTCGAGGCTGTAGAGGTGCCACCCGACCAGTGTTTCAGGAATGGGATTCGCTCGCCCTTGGTCGGTCCATATCCCTATCTTGCGCTCTGGCCAGGCGAGTTCGAAGGAGCCGACGACTGTCTTGGAGCCATCCTGCACATCCTGGCCGACGACAGGTTCGGGCAGCTCGTTGTCCATGACCCACTCGGCGATGGGAATGGCCTCCTTGCTCAGATGCTGGGCCCATCCGGGCAGCACGGCATAGGGGTCGTCGAGGATGTGCTCCGCCACATGACGCTTGAGCTTGTCGATTTCCTCGAAGACCTGATAGCCGGCCTTGCTGGCGGCCATTACCACCTCGGATTCCTCGTTGAGCAGCAGCACGGCAGGTCCGTCGAGACCGGGCTGGAAGCCATCGGGCCATGCCAGGTCGAGAATTGCCCTCGGAATACCGGTGTGAGCGTCGACCAGCTCATGCTCCAGCTCACCGCTCGGCAGCTTCTGTGCCTCCATCCATTGCTGAAGATCGCGGAGTTGCAGCTCCTCTTCCTCGGATTCGATCCCGCCGGGTATGTCGCGGCTGGGTGCCGGCGTGGAGGCTGTCTCGTAGCTGTCATCGAAGGGATAGAGCTCATCAAGCAGAGCATTCGTGGCCTGTGCCAGCAGCTCCCGGCGCGCCTTGAGGAACTCGGGATAACGGTCGATCTGCCAGAGCGTCTCGTCCATCGGCACCCACTGGCTCTGCAAGGCAGCGGGGTAGTTTCCGCGCACCTCTTCGAAGTACTCCACCGGCAGGCGATTGGAAATGCTCAGGTTCGACCCCTTGGTGAGGAAGCAGAAGTTCGCCAGGGAGTTGATCTGCTTGCGGTCATAGCCATATTCGCGCAGCCGATGCTTGGGGAAGATATGGTGCAGCTCCAGGCTAGAGTTGCTGCCCAGCATGTTCTTCTTGAGGGCAATACCTAGCCCCCAGTCCTTGGCTTCCCCGACCCGGGTCAGCATGTAGAGCAGGGAATAGAAGCGGTTGCCGCGGGTATGGCCGGAGAAGTGGTCGGCGCGTACCTTCAGGCTGCCTCGCCACAGGTGCAGCTCCTGGATCAGTGCCTGGATGCCATCGGGCTGGTTGTCGAGCAGGATATCGAGATCGCGTGAGAGCACGCTCTCGGTGGAACCGGAGTAGCGGCCCCAGATCGCCGAGTGGATGTACCAGTAGAGCATGGCATCCTGAGAGGACTTGTCGGTGATCTTGCCGCCCTGCTCCTCAATATGGCGCACGAGCACCGGGAAGGCGTAGTGGCCGGTCAGTACCTGCTGGTGGTCGAGTCCCAGGCGGTCACCGATCACGTCAAGCAGATAGCTGATGTGCTTGATGGCCTTGTTCAGGCCGCTGACGAACTGTTGGCCATCCAGGTCATGAATGAAGACGAACCTGGCCTCGTTGGTGGTCAGTGTGGTGATGCAGCGCAGCAGCCAGTCCAGCGAGAAGTGGAAGCCCTGCGCCTTCCAGTCCTCGAGCGCCTGTCGCATGCGCGCTCGTGCATCCGGCTGGGTGGAACAGATCCGTGCCAGCGCCAGGTCGCCCTTGGAGAGCTTGGTGCCGCCGCTGTTGACCTTGTTGAAGATATCGACGACCACGTCCAGCGTCTTGTCCTCGCCGGAGATCTGCTCGACATGGACCTCGATGTCGCGAACGTCCCGCAATCGATTGAGGCGGTTCAGGATGGCCGAGAGATCATCGATGGAAATCTCCCCGGAGCTCAGCAGGTGCTTCGTCATGCCCTCGGACCCTTCGCCCATCAGCCGGGTGACGCTGATCCACTTGGGGTCGTTGGCCATGCGACTGGGCATGTAGAACGAGAACTCCTCGGATTCGACATTGAAGTAGAGGTCCGTGAAGGCCCGCTCGTCCCCGTCGAAGAAGGCGGGTGGCTTGCCTCGCACGATGCCGTAAAGCGAGGTGATCCGTTGCTGGCCATCCAGCAGCAGGTTGACCGTACCGGCATTGAGCTGATGATCGCCTCGATGACCCACATTGCTGGCATCGGTGGCCCAGGAGAGCAGGCTACCCACCGGGTAGCGCTTGTATAGCGAGGTCATCAGGCCGCGGACTTGGTCACGATTCCATACATAGCCGCGCTGGAACTCCGGCAGGGCAGTCTGGCCGTTGTCGATCTGGTCGAGGAGGGTGGATATCTTCATTGTACGATGGCTCCAAGCCTGAGGTTTCTACTCTACGGGGCTGTTTTCCTGACGGCCCTTGAGGAATACCGCTATCGCACCATCAGGGTTTGCGGCCGACACCGTATCGAGATGCTCAAAGCCACGTGACCTGAGGTTCTTTTCGCGCCAGCTGTTGCCATTGATGCCACAAACGATGTAGATCACCAGCATGATGAGGCTGGCTAACATACCGACCTCTGTTTCCACGGGAACGGCGCTGAGCATGAGGACGACCACAAGAAGCACTGCACCCAACCCCCACAGTTTCTTTACCAGTGCCCAGATGGGACCGAAGAAGAACCCTGGCCATGACCAGCCTTGCTTTACTGCTTCCTGTTTTCCAGTTGGATGCTGAAATATCTTGAATTCCTTCATTGATTTTCTCTATGTTGTTGTAAGTGTAGGAGATGTTTCTCCGCCACATCTACAGTGTCTTAGTTTGAGAGAATGAAGTTTTCATAGCTATTTTCAAGCTTGCCTGTGGAAACGCATCTAACTTCGTTGCTGCTTACGATGTTTCCATACCCGTTTCGAACCACGACGCCGGCATTCCCGAAAATGTTGACCGTTGCTCTCGTTTGCTCAGGGCCTATTTCGCGAACCAAAACATTGATATTGCTATCAGCTGATTCGAAACGAGCTTGATAGAGTCCAACATTGCCAGTGGGCTCACCGCAGTTAATGACGCCACTGCCAGGCGAGAGTCCATGGTTGGACGATATGAGCCCGGAGTCCTTCTCCATACTGTTAATTGGGATGTTGTTCATGGCGAACCATTCAACAGTGCTCCCCCATACTTCGTCGTAACTTTGGGGGAATACAAAGTTCTTGTCGAAATCTTCCTGAGGGATGTTCTTGACACCCGCAGGTGTGCAGCCACTAATTAATCCTGCTATGGCAAGGTTGATGTATAGTTTTTTCATGTTCCCTCCTGGTTAAAAATAATCTTTTGCTGAATCGCTTGATTCACTGTTTTCTTTGAAGAATTCTTCAGGGGGTTCAGATACTTCATTGCACATTGATGCGGCACGAGTAATTGCGGCCATGGAGCCTTTAAGTCCAAACTCCATATACCAAGGGTCTATGTCTTCACCTGTAAGGCGAAATCTCAGAGTAGACCCGTTAAGCATTTCCTGTAGCAGTTTGGCTTTATCAGGAATCATGAAGTGCAAGTACGCACCAGAGTCGCCCCTTTCAGTGCTGAAGCTGACTAGTCCATTCTGCATATCTCTTCTGTCGACACGCATATCTGCACTCAGGATGTTCCCGTCATTGGTTGCAGGGAAAATTTCATCCATCTCTATTCTTGCTGATATAACAGGATCGCTGCAGTCGGAAGGGTGGTGATCCACTGCGAGGAACAAGTCAGAGTAGTCAGATGCATTGACGGCTCTGAATGATCTTTCCTCACCGAGGTACATTTCGAAGGATGACCACTCACCATGGTTGCGGTAACTCCTTGTGTTATAAGTGGCTGCATTAATCTCGGCAGACGTGTAGAAAAGCGCCAAGACGAAAACGAAAAGAGTCTTATGTTTCATGATGGTTCCTCCTCAAAAAAACGCCCAGGCTTCCTCGTAGTCCTTCTCCCTATCCGGGCGGGTGAAGGGGGCTTGGTATTCCATGGTCTTTTCCCAGGGGCCGCCGGGGAGGGTGTTGTCGAGATAGGTCTTGCGGACGACGCCTTCCTGCAGGTCCTTGATCTCTTCCCAGCCCAGGGCGATGCCGTACTCCGTACGCTCCGGGGATTCGGTGGAGTAGTGGATGTTGTTGTCCAGTTCCTTCCTGTTGGCCTTGCGCGGCAGGCCGACGCCGACGAGGCCCTTGCTGGGGGTGAAGACGATGCGGCCGCGGGCGTCGTTCCAGGTGTCGGCCCCGTACTGGCACATCACCGAGAACTGAACGCAGTAGATGGTCTTGAGCTCTTCCAGGGTCATGCCCAGGCTTACGGCATCGGCAACGAGGATGCCCCCCCGGGGCTGGCTTAGCGCCTGGCGAGTGGGGCTCGAGCTGAAAGGGCAGGGGGTCCATGGCGGCGTGATGGCCGAGATGGATGCGCTCGTCAGTAGGGGCAGTGTCACGCAGCTGGCTCGCCAGGTTGAGCAGCCCGGCTCGATAGCTTTGGGATAGGTCGTCGACTAGCTCGGTTGTGGCCGGGTCGAGAATGCGGATCTCGTCTTCCAGACGGCTGAGGAATTGGGCCTCATGGCCGCGTACCAGTTCGGAAAGACCGGTACAGCCGAGCAAGTAGCCGCCCTCGCTCGAATGATCCAGACGCGTAAGGCGCCACTCGGCGTCGCGAATTTCCAGGCGCATACCTGGTGCGAACTGCTGGTGCTGACCCATTTTCCCCCGGCTTCCTGCATCGGGGACGCGGTTCCCTGGCATCTGTTTGGCGCGCGTCCCTGCGGCTTCTTGGCACTTTCCTACTAAGTGCTCTAATGAACCTTAGCGTAACAAAGTGTGCAGGGGCTGTCTGTTCGCAGTTTGGGTGAGTTGCTGGATGCCGCTTGCATCCGCTGGACCACCTCACAACTCAGCTAGGCTCGAAGGTGGTTGGTGTAGAAGTAGTAGGGCTGGGCCAGTCGAGCGCAGTGGGAGATGAAGGCAGTAGGGGGGTGTCGGGATGTTGCTAATCGTTCATGATTGTTGCCGACGCGTGTCACCTATATGTCACCTAGCGGCGGGCGCAAATAAAAACGGCCACTTGCTCTGTGAGCTAAGTGACCGTTTTTACAGATGTTTCTGGTCGGAGCGACAGGATTCGAACCTGCGACCTTTGCAACCCCATTGCAACGCGCTACCAAGCTGCGCCACGCTCCGACGGTGTTTTCGGGAAGTTTGGCCGTTGTTCCTGGCCCCCGAGAACGAGGCGTATACTAGCGCGGCCTGTGGCAAATGAAAAGTCCTTTTTGCGCTTTCTTTTCAATTGCTTGGCCAGCCGGCGCGTGAGGCCCCGAATCACGCAGCTTCTGTCACAATATCGGCAACGAGGACAGGCTCCCCGGGAGCCGCAAAAAGGAAGACACGATGCCGTTGATCATGGGGATGAGCATGCTGCTGGCATGCCAGTTCGCGGGGGAGCTGTTGGCGAAGGGCTTGCTGTTGCCGATACCGGGGCCGGTGATCGGCATGGTGATCCTGCTGGTGGCGCTGCTGGTGCGAGGCAAGGTGCCTTCTTGCCTGCGCCTGGCGGGTGAGGGGCTACTGCGCTATCTGACGCTGCTGTTCGTGCCCGCCGGGGTAGGGCTGATGGTGCACTTCGAGCTGATCGGCGCAGATCTCTGGCCGATCGCGGTGACCCTGGTGGTGTCCACGGCGGCGACGCTCACCGTGACGGCCTGGGTGCTCGAGCGCTTGCAGCGTCGCAATGCCGCGCATGGCGGTCGGGCGGGGGAGGACGCATGAACCTCGCCTCCTTCGATCAGCTGTGGGTCTATCTCTCCGGCAATCCGCTGCTCTCTCTGCTGGCGACGCTGCTGGTCTTCGCCCTGGCCGTCAAGATCAACCGCGCCGTGGGCGGCACGCCGCTGCTGCATCCGGTCACGCTCGCCATCGCGATGCTGATCACGATGCTGCTGCTGGTGGACATGGATTATGCCACCTACTTCGAGGGGGCCCAGTTCATTCACTTCCTGCTGGGGCCGGCCACGGTGGCCCTGGCGATTCCCCTGTATGACCATCGCCAGCGCGTCTACCGACTACTGTGGCCGCTGCTGCTGGCCTGTGGGGCAGGGGTGCTCACGGCGGTGTCGACCACCCTGGGACTCGCCATGCTGCTCGGCGCCGATACCAAGACGCTGCTCTCGCTGGCCCCCCGCTCGGTGACGTCGCCGATCGCCATGGGGATCGCCGAGCAGATCGGCGGCATCCCCTCGCTGGCGGCCGGTCTGGTCCTGCTGACCGGCTCCATCGGCTGCGCCCTGGGGCCCTGGATCCTGCGTCTGTTGCGCATCACGGATCCGGCCGTTCAGGGTTTCACCATGGGGCTTTCTGCCCACGGTTTCGGCACGGCCCACGCCTTCGCGCGCATGGGCGCTGTCGCCGGCGCCTTCTCGGGCCTGGCCATGGGGCTCTCGGGCCTGCTGACGGCCTTCCTGCTGCCGCTGATTACCCGCCTTCTCGGCGTGGGCTGAACCTTGCCCTCGTCAGAGTTCTTCCCAGACCCGGCGCCGGAAGTCGTGTGACAGCTCGGCGGCCTTCTTCATGCGATCCATCTGCGCATCGGTGAGCTCCGAGATCAACGCCTGGTAGCGCTTCTGCATCTCGGCCGGGGTCTTCGGGGGTTCGCCGTCGAAGGACTGGGCAATCTTCTGGCCGCTCTCGGCGAGCGTCTTGAGAAACTGCGCCTCAAACTGCATGGCCTCGGCCATGCTCTGCATCCAGGCCAGCTGCATGCGCGCCATGGGCGTCACGCCCTGGCTCCACTGTTGCTGCCACCACTCCATCATGGGCTCGGCGGCGGCCAGGGCCGGATTGGTCGCGGTGTCGTCGTGCTGGGTCATGGTCGGTCTCCTCCAGGCGTTCGGGTGTTAGGCGTCTACGTTTCTTCGGGCTTTCTGAGTATAGAAGACGATCCGGCGATGGTGCGCTGCAGCGAAGGTCGCCTGCGGCCTTTTTCGACGCCTGCGTGAAATGCCTTCAACGGGATTCCGTCCGCAACTGGGCTACGGTCATGGGAGGACGCGAGCAACGCGAGAGGAGGGTGGTGATGTGGCAGGCGATCAAGTCGGTGCTGGCCGCCTTTCTGGGCGTGCAGAAGGACGAGCGCCGCCGCGAGGATTTTCGCTCCGAGCGCCCCGGCACCTTCATCGCGGCGGGGCTGATCGTGGGCGTGATTTTCGTGTTGCTGGTGGCCTTCGTCGCGGTGATGGCCGCGCGCTGAGCGCGAGCGTTGATGCCCGCGTTTATCACGCCTGGGCGGGGCGCGTAGAAGAATGGTCTCGCTCTTCTATACTCCTTCAAGCGCTGACTAATACAACAATGACCCAAGGAGGCGTCGATGCGCAGGCTGCTCATGTGGATGGCGGTAGGGGTGACCTTGGCAGCCCTGACGCCGATGGTGCTCGCCAACGGCTGGAACATGCCCGAGGGCGTCACGGCGGTAAGCCGCGATATCTACTCCCTGCACATGATCATCTTCTGGATCTGCGTGGTCATCGGGGTGATCGTCTTCGGGGCGATGTTCTACTCCCTGTTCCGCTACCGCCACTCCCGCGGCGCCAAGGCCGCCACCTTCCACGAGCACACCAGCGTGGAGGTCATCTGGACGGCGATACCGCTGTTGATCCTGGTGGCCATGGCGGTCCCCGCCACCGCGACCCTCAAGACCATGTATGACCCCTCGGAAGCCGACCTCGACGTGATGGTCACCGGGCAGCAGTGGCGCTGGCGCTACGACTACCTGGGCGAGGACGTGGCCTTCACCTCCAATCTGAGCACCTCGCGGGAGCAGATCAGCGGCACCAGCGAGAAGGGCGAGAACTACCTGCTCGAGGTGGACGAGCCCCTGGTGCTGCCGGTGGGGCAGAAGGTGCGCCTGCTGCTGACCTCGGACGACGTCATTCACTCCTGGTGGGTGCCCGAGCTCGCCGTCAAGCAGGATGCCGTGCCCGGATTCGTCAACGAGAACTGGGTGCGCATCGACGAGCCCGGCATCTATCGCGGCCAGTGCGCCGAACTCTGCGGTCGCAACCATGGCTTCATGCCGGTGGTGGTCGAGGCCGTGGAGCCGGAACGCTTCGACCAGTGGATGGCCCAGCGCAAGGAGGCGGCCCAGCAGGAGGCGATGAGTGCCGATCGCGAGTGGGGCCTCGATGAGCTGATGGCCCGCGGCGAGCAGACCTACGGCGCGGTCTGTGCCGCCTGCCACCAGCCGGACGGCAGCGGCAGCCCGCCGGCCTTCCCGGCGCTGGCGGGCAACCAGGCGCTGCTGGACGAGCCGGATCGCCACATCAGCACCGTGATCGATGGCGTGGCGGGATCTGCCATGCCGGCATTCCGCAACACGCTCAGTCCGGTGGAGATCGCCGCGGTGATCACCTACGAGCGCAACGCCTGGGGCAACGAGGCCGGTGACACCGTGCAACCGTCGGAGATCGCCGAGCGCCTCGCCGCCCAGGACGAATGACCGGCGCTTCCGCTCCTCTTTCGTGATGGCCCACAGGAGATGTCCGATGGCTTCCCACCTGCCACCCAAGCCGACTCTGCAGCACAGCACGACCACCGCCGGCGGCATGGCCGAGGCCGGGCATGCCCGGCCGCGCTGGCTGATGCGCTGGCTCTTGACCACCAATCACAAGGAGATCGGCACCCTCTACCTGCTCTTCTCCCTGACCATGTTCTTCATCGGCGGGATCTTCGCCCTGGTGGTGCGTGCCGAGCTGTTCCAGCCCGGCCTGCAGCTGGTGCAGCCCGAGTTCTTCAACCAGATGACCACCATGCACGGCCTGATCATGGTGTTCGGCGCGATCATGCCGGCCTTCGTCGGCCTGGCCAACTGGATGGTGCCGCTGCAGATCGGCGCCCCCGACATGGCCCTCCCCAGGCTCAACAACTTCAGCTTCTGGCTGCTGCCGGTGGCCTTCCTGCTGCTGCTCTCGACCCTGCTGATGCCGGGCGGCGGCCCGAATTTCGGCTGGACCTTCTACGCGCCGCTCTCGACGACCTACGCGCCGCCCTCAACGAGCTTCTTCATCCTGTCGCTGCACCTCGCCGGCATCAGCTCGATCCTCGGCGCCATCAACATCATCGCGACCATCCTCAACCTGCGCGCGCCGGGGATGCGCCTGATGGACATGCCGCTGTTCGTCTGGACCTGGCTGATCACCGCCTTCCTGCTGATCGCCGTGATGCCGGTGCTCGCCGGGGTGATCACCATGATGCTGATGGACATCAACTTCGGCACCAGCTTCTTCAATGCCGCCGGGGGCGGTGATCCGGTGCTCTTCCAGCACCTGTTCTGGTTCTTCGGGCACCCCGAGGTCTACATCATGATCCTGCCGGCCTTCGGCATCGTCTCGGCGATCATCCCGACCTTCTCCCGCAAGCGCCTCTTCGGCTACGCCTCCATGGTCTACGCCACGGCGGCCATCGCGATTCTCTCCTTCATGGTCTGGGCCCACCACATGTTCATCGTCGGCCTGCCGCTGGTGGCAGAGCTGTTCTTCATGTACACCACCATGCTGATCGCCGTGCCGACCGGCGTGAAGGTGTTCAACTGGGTGGCGACGATGTTCCGCGGCTCGATCAGCTTCGAGCCTCCCATGCTCTTCGCCCTGGCCTTCGTGGTGCAGTTCACCGTCGGCGGCTTCTCGGGGCTGATGCTCGCCATCGCGCCCGCCGACTTCCAGTACCACGACACCTACTTCGTGGTGGCGCACTTCCACTACGTGCTGGTGCCCGGGGCGCTCTTCGCGATCCTCGCCGGCGCCTACTACTGGCTGCCCAAGTGGACCGGCCACTACCCGCCGCTGCGCCTGTCGCAGTGGCACTTCTGGCTGTCGGTGATCGGCGTGAACCTGACCTTCTTCCCGATGCACTTCTCGGGGCTCGCCGGCATGCCGCGCCGGATCCCCGACTATGCGCTGCAGTTCGCCGACTTCAATCTCGCCTCGAGCCTCGGCGGCTTCCTGTTCGGCGCCTCCCAGCTGCTCTTCGTGCTGGTGATCATCAAGTGCGTGCGCGGCGGCGAGAAGGCGCCGGCTAAGGCCTGGGAGGGCGCCGAGGACCTGGAGTGGAGCGTGCCGAGCCCGGCGCCGCTGCACACCTTCGAGACGCCCCCGACGTTTAATCCCCGCGAGCACTGAGCGAGCCCATCCGGGCCCAGGAGGCAGCCATGAGCAGCCGTGACGAACAGTCCGCAGGCCGGGAAGGGGTTAGGCGCACCGTGACCCGCACCCTGGTGGTGCTCGGCGGCATGTTCGTCTTCGCCTTCGCCCTGGTGCCGCTCTACGACGTCTTCTGCGACCTGACCGGCCTCAACGGCAAGACCAGCGCGAGAGCCCAGCCGCTGGTCGAGCAGGAGGTCGACGCCTCGCGCACGGTCACGGTGCAGTTCATCACCCGAGGCAGCCAGGGCCTGCCCTGGCATCTCGAGGTGGATACCCGCCAGATTCGCCTGCACCCGGGGCAGCGTGAGGAGGTGTACTTCACCTTCCGCAACAACGGCGATGCGACAACCCGCGCCCGCGCGGTGCCCAGCGTCTCGCCGTCGGCGGCCTCGCTGCACCTTCGCAAGCTGACCTGCTTCTGCTTCCAGGAGCAGCAGCTGGCGGCCGGCGAGAGGTTGGAGGCGCCCCTGGTCTTCCAGCTGACCCGCGACCTGCCGCCCGACATCAAGACGGTGACCTTGGTCTACACCCTCTATCCCGTTCAGTCGACCCAGGCCGAGGTCGCGCGCCTTGAGTCGATCACAGAAGGAGACAGCGCATGAGTGGTGGCAGCTACTACGTACCCGAGTCCAGCAAGTGGCCGATCCTGGGGTCGCTCTCGCTGGGGGCCATGATGATCGGCACGGGCACCCTGCTGGTGCATGGTCTGGCGGGGATGCCGGTAATGGTGATCGGCCTGCTGGCCATCCTCGCGGTGATGACGCTGTGGTTTCGCGACGTCATCCGCGAGTCCCGCGGCGGGCTCTATGACGCCCAGATGGATCGCTCCTTCCGCTGGGGAATGGGGTGGTTCATCTTCTCGGAGGTGATGTTCTTCGCGGCCTTCTTCGGCGCGCTCTTCTACGTGCGCACCTTCGCGCTGCCGTGGCTGGACGGGGAGGGCGCCAAGGGCGTGGCGTCCCTGCTGTGGCCCGATTTCACCGCGTCCTGGCCGCTGCTCAACCCGCCGGACGCGAGCATCGAGGGTCCAAGCGAAACCTTCAGCCCCTGGCACCTGCCGCTGGTCAACACCCTGATCCTGGTGAGCTCCAGCATCACTCTGACCATCGCCCACGAGGGTATCAAGGAGGGCTTTCGCGACAGCGCCCGCTTCTGGCTCACCGTCACGGTGCTGTTGGGCCTCACCTTCATCACCGTCCAGGGGGTCGAGTACTACGAGGCCTATGCCCACTACGGGATCACCCTTCAGGCCGGGATCTACGGCGCGACCTTCTTCCTGCTCACCGGCTTTCACGGGCTGCACGTGATCATCGGTACCATCATCCTGGCGGTGATGCTGTGGCGCGTGTATCGCGGTCACTTCACCGCCGATGATCACTTCGCCTTCGAGGCGGGGGCCTGGTACTGGCACTTCGTCGACGTGGTGTGGATCGGCCTGTTCACCTTCGTCTATGTCTTCTGAGCTTGGGTCTTTTGAGCTCGCGTCTTGTCAGCGGCTCAGGCCCCGAGATCACCGAGATAGAAACCGAAGAACAGCAGGGCCAGCAGCAGCGCCGCCAGGCCCACGCGCAGCTTGAGCGAGACCAGGACGCGGCGAGAGCGGCCCCCGTCTCGGATCAGGAAGCCGGCGCCGGCGGCGAGACTGATCACCATGGCGAGAAAGACGAGAGCAATCATTATCTTGAGTAACATTCACGGCTCCATGAAAGCGTCGGCATCGCAGCGGCATCGTCGCCCAGTCCCGGCGCGTCGGCTCGGCTGGTGGGGGTTCTGGTCCTGCGTGGTGATGGCGGGTCTCGCTCTAGGACTATGGCAGTGGGAGCGGGCCGCCGACAAGCGCGAGTACCTGGCGCGCCTGGAGGCGGCGCCGCGGCTGGAATCGCCGACCAGGACCCCGCCTCCCGGCGCCAGTGTCGTGTTGCGCGGTGAGTACCTGGCCGGGGAGACGCTGTTTCTCGACAACCGAATTCATGAGGGACGCCTCGGCGTGGCGCCTCTTACGCCCTTTCGCGACCAGAAAGGCCAGCTCTGGCTGATCCAGCGTGGTTTCCTGGCGACCGGCCCGACGCGCGACAATCCCTCGGTCGACACGCCCGGTGGCGTGGTTCGGCTGGAAGGGCGCTGGCAGGCCTCGGGCGATGCGGCCCCGCTCTATGGCCCCAATCGCGAGGGCAACCGCCTGCAGCGCATCGACCTCGCGGCCTGGAGCCTCGACGAGGGCGTCGCCCACGCCGGCTGGCTGCACCTTGAGCGAGGGCCCGGCCATCTCGCTTCCTGGTGGCAGCCAAGCGTGGTGCCCCCGGCACGCCACCTGGGCTATGCCCTGCAGTGGTGGGGGCTGGCCCTGGCCGCCCTGGTGATCATGCTGGTGGGCGCGCGTCGCCTCGCGCGTCCCGAATCGATCTCCTCCCCGAGCAAGGAGCCTCCCCGATGACCCACACCGGACGCCAGCGCCTGAAGCTGCTGGCCCTTTTTGCGATCTTCGCACTGCCCATCGTGCTGGCCTGGGGCATGGTGCAGTGGCGCCTCGGCATTCCCGAGGGGCGCACCGCCCACGGCGAGCTTGCGCCCACGCTGCCCAGCCTGGATCAGTGGCCGCTGACGGCGGTGGAAAAGGACGGGGCGAGTGACTGGCTGCTGGTCTTCGACTGTTCCGAGGCCTGTGCTGAGCGCGCCGATCGCTGGTGGCGGCTGCATCGTGCCCTGGGGCGCGAGGCCGATCGGGTCAGCCGGCTGCGGATCGGCGGAGATGCCGAGCCGCTGCCCGGGGCCGCCGTGGCAGAGTGGACGGACGCGGCCGAGTGGCGAAGCGCCCATCGCCTGTGGATCCTCGATCCCGAGGGGCGCGCGGTGCTCGGCTATGGACCCGGGGTCTCGGCGTCCGACGTCCTGACCGATCTGCGCCGCTTGCTGCGGCTGAACCCCGAGTCGCCCCTGGCCCAGTACGCCACCGCCCAGGTCGAGACAGCCCCGGTAGAGACCGCGGCGGGCGAATCAGCCGCAGGGGAGGACGCCGATGATCGGGGATGATGGAGTCGATCGCCAGGAGTCCCGCCGCCGCTGGCTGGTGCGTCTGAGCCTGGCGGGGGTCGTCTTCACTGCCTTGGTGGTGCTGGTGGGGGCCTGGACACGGCTGGTGGATGCGGGCCTCGGCTGCCCCGATTGGCCGGGCTGCTATGGTGCTCTGGTGGTGCCGGACGCCGACAGTGCCCTGGCCCACTCCCCGACGGTGCCGCTGGAGTCCGCCAAGGCCTGGGTGGAGATGGTGCACCGCTACCTGGCCTCCCTGCTCGGGCTCCTGGTCATCAGCCTGATCCTGCTGGGCGCTCGCTGGCGCCGCGAGGCGGGATATCCGTGGCGCACCAGCCTGGCGCTGCTCGCCGTGATCCTGATGCAGGGGGCCTTCGGCGCCTTCACCGTGACGCTCAAGCTATGGCCCCAGGTGGTCACCCTGCATCTGCTGGGCGGGCTCAGCGTGATGGTGCTCTTCCTCTGGCTGCACCTGCGCCTGCGACGCTTCCGGCCCGGCGAGCACCGACTGGTCAGCCCCCGGCCACTGACCCCGCTGTGGCGGCTGGCGCTGGTGCTGCTGGTCGCCCAGCTGGCGCTCGGCGGCTGGACGTCGAGCAACTACGCCGGGATCGCCTGTCAGGGTTTTCCCAGCTGCAACGGCCAGTGGTGGCCGAGCCTGGACTGGAGTGAGGGCTTTCACCTGACCCAGACGGTGGGGCCCAACTATCTGCACGGGCAGCTGCACGCCGAGGCGCGCAGCGCCATTCAGGTCGGGCATCGGCTGGGCGCCCTGGCGCTCGGTCTCGGCCTGCTTCTGCTCGCGATGCGCCATCGCCATGCGGCCGGCATGCGCCCCTGGCTGGGGCTGCTGGTCGGCACCTTTGGGGCACAGCTCGCGCTGGGCGTCGCCAACGTGCTGGCGTGGCTGCCGCTGTGGCTGGCCCTGCTGCATACCGCCGGTGCGGTGGCGCTGGTAGCCGCCATGACGCTCGCCCTGTGGCACTGGCGCTGGTCGAGCGTGACCCAGGGCATCACCGCGCCGGACGCGGGGAATTCGGTAACGAAGGAGGAGTGGGCTCATGTCTGAGGTCGTGATGGAACGTGCCGCGGTCGGCCAGCTCGCCAGCTGGGGCTGGCGAGATCTCTACACGCTGTGCAAGCCTCGGGTGGTGGCGGTGATGCTGGTCTGCACCCTGGTCGGCATGTTGCTGGCGGCGCCGCTTCCGGGGGTGGCAGCGGTGGTCTTCGGCCTGGCGGGTATCGGCCTGGCCGCCGGGGGAGCGGCGGCCTTCAATCACGTGGTCGATCGCCGCCTGGACGCCTTGATGCTGCGCACCGCGGGCCGGCCCCTGGCGACCCAGCGCCTGCCCACCGGGCTGGCGCTTTGCTGGGCGACGCTGCTCTCGGTCTGCGGCATCGGGCTGCTGGCCTGGCAGGTCAACCCGCTCACGGCCTGGCTGACCCTCGGCTCGCTGATCGGCTATGCGCTGATCTATACCGCCTTCCTCAAGCATGCCACGCCGCAGAACATCGTCATCGGCGGGGTCGCGGGGGCGGCGCCGCCGCTGCTCGGCTGGACGGCGGTCACCGGGCAGCTGGGCCCAGAGCCGCTGCTGCTGATGCTGATCATCTTCGCCTGGACCCCGCCGCACTTCTGGGCGCTGGCGATCCACAAGCGCGACGAGTACGCCCGGGCCGGCGTGCCGATGCTGCCGGTCACCCACGGCGAGGCCTTCACGCGGCTGCAGGTGTGGCTCTATGGCTGGCTGACGGTGGCGGTCACACTGCTGCCGTTTGCCATCGGCATGAGCGGGGCGCTCTACCTGGTCGGCGTGATGGCCCTCAATCTGCGCTTCATGGTCTGGAACTGGCGGGTCTGGCGCGGCCGGGATCCCAAGGCGCCGCTGGCGGCCTTCTGGTTCTCCATCCGCTATATCCTCGGCGTGTTCGGCGTGCTGCTGCTGGATCACTATGCCACGGCCTGGCGGCTCCTGGGCTGAGTTCGCCGGCTGAGTTAGGAGGCCGGCCGTGCCTGAACGACGTCTTTCGGATATCAGACGCCTAGGTTCTGTCTGGAAAGTCGGCACGCAGGCAGCGGTCTATGCACGCCAGGCATACCATGGCCCTGAAGCTGCTGGCCAACTTGTCGGACAGGGTGCAGACCCGGCGTAGCTCCTTGATCCACCCGAAACAGCGCTCGATGATATTTCTGTCGCGATACCGAGGTTTGTCAAAGCCCCTCGGCGCGCCAGGGCGCGGCTTTCGCTTCATCCTGCGCCGGGCAATGATCGGCTTCATCCGGTGTCGGTCGCAGTAGCGGCGAAGTGGGTCGCTGTCATCGCCCTTGTCCGCCACGATGTGGCGACAGCGCTTACGTGGCCTGCCCCTGCTTCCAGACAGATGGACGTGCTCCATGGTGGGGATGAAGTGCCGCGTATCTGAATCTTGTCCCGGAGAAAGCGTGAAGGTCAGCGGCCAACCATGCCGGTCACAGACCATGTGGATCTTGGTCGTCAGGCCGCCTCGGCTCCGTCCCAGGGCATGGTCTACGGGGTCTTGCTGTCCCCCTTTTTGTCGCCTCCAGTGGCGGCCCGGGTGGCGCGGATCGACGTCGAATCGATCATCCAGGTGTCCAGGTCCATCAGGCCATCCTCGCGCAGCCGAAGTTGGAGGCGAGCGAGGATCACTTCGAAGGTGCCGTCGTCTCGCCATTGCCGGAAGCGATCGTAGACGGTCTTCCAAGGGCCGTAACGCTCTGGAAGGTCGCGCCACTTGGCGCCTGAGCACAGGATCCAGAAGATGCCGTTCAACACCTGACGGTCATCGCGGCGGGGGGCGCCCCGTAGTCTGTGGCGGTGATTCGATATCCTCGATGAAGGCCCAGCCGTTGACGGAGATCTCGTAGCGTCCTGCCATGGGTCACCTATGCTGCTGCGGCATAGGTTATATTAGAAAATTCAACTTTTCTGACAAAGCCTAGAGCCTATATGTAGAAAGTGACATTGTTCCGTGCGGCAGGACACCAATAGGGACTTATTTCGGAGTCTGAGGCAATCACGAAAGGCATCGTGTCTTCCGAATCTCTCTTCGTTAGCGCCCTTCGATAAAAAAGGCCATTTCCCTTCAGGAAACGGCCCGGAGCATGACGGAATTAATGAAAATAGTGATATTAATTACTGGGTATGCTGGTTTATTTCTTGCTTTTATCAGCTTGACGCTGACTCTTTTTTCTGAGCAACATCGACTTCCTTCTCGCCCTTTTTCATGCTTTCTTCGACCTGATCCTGGTCTTCATGAACATCTTCCTGACGTTGCTTCTGGCCTTGCTGAATGTTGTCCTCGATCTGTTGCTTGCCTTTCTGCATGCTCTCCGTCGCTAATTGCTGGCTTTCTTTCAGATATTCCTGGGTCAGTGTACGAATCTTGTCCGTGTCGGCCTTAAATCGCTCACTCATTTCCTGAATGGTCTGTTGTTGCTCTTCAACCACTTTCTGGAAACTTTCGGAATCCTTGACATCGAGCCAGGAACGAGATAGGGCCAGGCTGGTATCAGCAAAAGCACGAACGGCATCGTTTTGTGTCGAGAATAGCTCTTGGTAATAATCGGTCGTCAGTGACCCATGGGCACGTACCGGCTCAACGATGGCGTTCTCGAACTGTTGCTTGGATTGATCTGTCGTTTTCTCGACAGTCTGATCAATATCCTTCCTGGTTTTTTTAGCACTCATCTAGCACCTCACTTTCATGCAACTGTGAAACTCAATAATTTCATTGGCTTTTACGTACACTACCTCGCCATAAGGCTCAGCAACGCTTTCGCCAGCGGGATCGCATTTAAGTCCGTCAATGCCTTGATCACTTCCCTTTCGTGACGGCCCTTTCACATGATCAACTAGAGCCTAACGGGTAATGGACGATCTAGAGCCTAACGGGTAATGGACGATCGTTCCGTGCGGCAGCGCACACTGTGCGGCGCATATGGAGGGGGTTTTGCGGGGCACGGGTCATCAAGGGTGATAGGTCATTCCCGCTCATCTCGCGTCGAGCGCAGCAGCACCCGGTCCATGCCGCGGGCGGTCAGCACGCGCCTGAGGGCGGCGAAGAGGTGGGTGGGCACGGTCACCGCATAGCGGGGCCTGGGGCGCGGGTGCTCCAGGGCGTGGATCAGCTTGGCCACCACGGCGTCCGGGCCCAGGGTGAAGGTTGCCTTGCCGCCCTCGCTGGCCAGGCGTGCCTCCACCTTGCGGTAGGTCTCGGCGTGGGCGCTGTGCAGGGTATCGATGTTGGCCCGAAAGGCGCGATGGACGTTCTCGCGAAAGCGGCTGGTGATGGGGGCAGACTGGATCAGGCTGATGTGGATGCCGCTGCCGGAAAGCTCCTGGCGGAGGGTGTCGGCGAGGCCCTCCAAGGCGAACTTGGAACACACATAGGCCCCCCGCGGTAGGGCAGGGCGGCGAACCCCAGCACCGAGCTGATGTGCACGATGCGCCCGTGCCCTTGGGCGCGCATCATAGGCAGCACGCGGGTGGTGAGCTCGTGGGTGCCGAGCAGGTTGGTCTCGAGCTGTTCGCGCAGCACCTCGTGGGAGAGGTCCTCCACCGCGCCGGGCTGCCGTAGGCGCCGTTATTGAACCGCGCCGTCAATCCACCGCCGGTGCGCTCCTTAGGTTTTGTCCGAAAAGTCGAATCTGCTAGCCGCAGCAGCATAGGTGACCCATGGCAGGACGCTACGAGATCTCCGACAACGGCTGGGCCCTCATCGAGGACATCGTGTCGCCCCCGCCGCGATGACCGCCAGGTGCTGAACGGTATCTTCTGGATCCTCTGCTCGGGCGCCAAGTGGCGAGATCTTCCAGAGCGTTACGGCCCTTGGAAGACCGTCTACGATCGCTTCCGGCAATGGCGAGACGACGGCACCTTCGAAGCCATCCTGGCTCGTCTCCAGCTTCGCTTGCGAGAGGATGGCCTGATGGACCTGGACACCTGGATGATCGATTCGACATCGACCCGCGCCACCCGTGCCGCCACTGGAGGCGGCAAAAAGGGGGACAGCAAGAGTCCGTAGACCATGCCCTGGGACGGAGCCGAGGCGGCCTGACGACCAAGATCCACATGGTCTGTGATCGGCATGGATGGCCACTGACCTTCACGCTCTCGCCCGGGCAGGACTCAGATACGCGCCACTTCATCCCGGCCATGGAACACGTCCATCTGCCTGGAAGCAGGGGCAGGCCACGTAAGCGCTGTCGCCACATCGTGGCGGACAAGGGCGATGACAGCGATCCTCTTCGCCGCTACTGCGACCGACACCGGATGAAGCCGATCATTGCAAGGCGCAGGATGAAGCGAAAGCCGCGCCCTGGCGCGCCGAGGGGCTTTGACAAGTCCCGCTATCGAGAACGAAATATCATCGAGCGCTGTTTTGGCTGGATCAAGGAGCTGCGCCGCGTCTGTACCCGATACGCCAAGTTGGCCAGCAGCTTCAGAGCGATGGTATGCCTGGCCTGCATAGATCGCTGCCTACGTGCCGACTTTCCAGACAGAACCTAGAGGAAAAGAGCCCGGCCTGGCGGCCGGGCTCTTCACGTGTCCGAGCGGGTGATCTCTCACCAGAAGGCGAGGATCAGGAAGTAGGCCATCAGGGTCACGACCACCGTGCTGACCAGGTTGAGCATGAAGCCGGCGTGGATCATCGACTGGATCTTCATGCGGCCGGTGGCGAAGACGATGGCATTGGGCGGCGTGGCCACCGGCATCATGAAGGCGCAGCTGGCGGCGATGGCCGCGGGCACCGTGATCAGCAGGGGGGAGATGTCCAGCGACAGCGCCAGGGCGCCGAGCAGCGGCAGGAAGGCGGCCGCGGTGGCGGTGTTGGAGGTCACCTCGGTGAGGAAGATGATCACCAGCACCACCACGCCGACCATCGCCAGCAGCGGGAAGACACCGAAGATGCCGAGCTGCTGGGCGATCCATTCCGCCAGCCCCGAGCGGCTGATGGCGCCGGCCAGCGCCAGGCCGCCGCCGAACAGCAGCAGGATGCCCCAGGGCAGCTCCCTGGCGGCGTCCCAGTCCATCAGGCGCGTGCCATCGCCGCGGCCGGCGGGCACCAGGAACAGGGCGATGCCGGCGATGATGGCGATGCCCGTGTCGGAGAGCCAGTCGAGCCCGGCATCGTTGAGCAGCGGCCGCAGCATCCAGGTCACCGCCGCCAGCAGGAAGATCAGGCCCACGCGGCGCTCGGGTGCGCCGATTCGGCCGAGTTTCTCCAGTTCGTCACGCACCATGCCGGCGCTGTCGTCATCGGTCTTCAGGTTGAAGTTGCGGCGGGTCAGCCACCACCAGGCGCTGATCATCATGGCCGCACTGATCGGCAGACCGATCATCATCCACTGGGCGAAGCCGAGGTCGATGCCGCGGTCCTCGGCCAGGTAGCCCGCCAGCAGGGCATTGGGCGGGGTGCCGATCAGAGTGGCCACGCCCCCGATGCTGGCGGAGTAGGCGATGGCCAGCAGCAGCGCCGTGGCGTAGCGATTCAGCTCGGCCGGGTCGGCGTCGTCCAGCAGGCTGATGACCGACATGCCGATGGGCAGCATCATGATGGCGGTGGCGGTATTGGAGACCCACATGCTGAGAAAGCCGGTGGCCAGCATGAAGCCGCCGATCTGGCGGCGCGGCTGGTGGCCGACCACGCGCAGGACATGCAGGGCGATGCGCCGATGCAGGGCCCAACGCTGCATGGCGATGCCGAGCAGGAAGCCGCCGAGGAAGAGATAGATGATCGGGTTGGCGTAGCTGGCCGCGGTCTCATTCATGTCGCCGATGCCCAGCGCCGGTACCAGGGCCAGCGGCAGCAGCGAGGTGGCGGGGATCGGGATGGCCTCGGTGGACCACCAGGTGGCCATCAGCAGCGCCAGGCCGACGCAGGCCCAGGCCGGGTCGGACATGCCGGTGGGTGCCGGCGCCAACAGGGTCAAGAGTACCCAGAGCGGGCCCAGCCACAAGCCGATGCGCGCGGAGAGGGCAGGCCCCGAGGGCGTGGTGTGAGAGTCGTCGGGTGTGGGCATCGTCGTTCCGTCGTTCCATGCGTGGTGGGTGGAGGGGGATTCTACGCAAGGCGCAGGCCGGCTGCCGAGCCTTGATCGGTAAATGGATCTGGCCGCCTCGCCAGGCCGTTCAGACGTGATTTCGGGGTCTGGCGGGCGGCATGTAGAATGAAGGGCCCTGACACGAACCGACACGGGACATGCCCATGAACCCTACCCTGGCACTCATTCTCCTCGGCCTGGCGCTGGCGATCATCGCCGGTCTCGGGGCCTATGCCTTCACGCTCTGGAAGGAGGTGCGGCGGCGTCGGACCTTCCGGGAAGAGGAACTGCGGCGTGCCCATGAGAACTGCCTGGAGAATCTCGAGATGGTGGCCTCGGCCCTGGCCCAGGAGCAGGTCGATATCACCGAGGGATCCTGGCGCTGCAAGGTGCTGCTGGAGATCCTCGATCAGGACCTGACGCAGCGTCCCGACTTCCAGGCCTTCGACGAGGTCCATCGCCGTACCCAGCACCTGCACACCCATACCGCCCGCAAGGCCTTGAGCCCCAAGGCGCGGTTCCAGGAGGACCGCGAGCGTCTGGCGGTCGAGGACGAGATGCGCGAACCGGTGCTCAAGGCCGCGACGGCGGTGATCGAGTTTCGTCGCGGCTGGCCGGGCAGCCTGCACTGATGTCCGTGGGGGCGGTGCCTGCAGGAGGGGGCGCTTTGGCCCCTTCATTGATTGCAACCGCCCAGACTCTGCGGCAAGCTTGGCGAATCACGTTGACGGCTAATATGCATTGGATGCCCTAGCCGCCGTGCCTGTAACTGGCCGAGAAAGGTTTTACGTGCTTTCTTGGAGGGTGCAGGAAGCGGTTCGGGGGCCGTTTCCCTCGGTTCATTCCTCGGAACCCCCTGGCGATGGCATTACTCACCTGCCGTGCCGGGTTAGTAGTTAAGAAGAAGGAGTCTTGCATGAAAAAATCAACGACTGGTTTGTTGCTTGGTTCCGCGCTGGTGGTCGGGCTCTCCGGCTGTGCCAGCTCGGGGTCACAATCCTCCGGCATGGACAGCGGCGTTTCCTCTGACCGTGCCTGGTATCAATCGCCCTTCGTCTGCGGCCTGGCCGGCGGCCTGATCGGCGGTGGCATCGGTTATGGCACGAGTGGCGAATCCGACGAGGATAAGGGGGCGGCCATCGGCGCCACCGCCGGCGCTGCAATCGGTGCCATGCTATGCGCCGAGCCCAACCGTAGCCCGGCGCCGGCACCGCGCGACACCGATGGCGATGGCGTCTTCGATGCCGATGACCAGTGCCCGGGCACTCCGGCCGGCGTGGCCGTGGATGCCGTGGGTTGTCCGCTCGACTCCGACGGCGACGGCGTGCCGGACTATCAGGACCAGTGTCCGGGTACCCCGGCCGGTGCCGAGGTCAACGCCCTGGGCTGTGAGGAAGACCTGGTGCTGCGCGACGTGAACTTCGAGTTCGACTCCGCCGTCCTGACCATGGGCGCCGAGGACATCCTCGCCGATGTGGCCGACAAGCTGCGTGCTAACGAGAATGTCCGCGTGCGCATCGAGGGTCACACCGACTCCATGGGTAGCGATACCTACAACCAGGACCTCTCCCAGCGTCGTGCCGACTCCGTCGCCGACTACCTGGCGAGCCAGGGCGTCTCGATGGATCGCATGCGCACCGTCGGCTATGGCGAGTCTCAGCCGGTGGCCAGCAACGAGACCGAGGCGGGTCGTGCCGAGAACCGTCGCGTGGAACTGGGCGAGTGGGAGTGATCCTGCCCTGACCCGAGCCACCGTCCCGGCACTGTCCGGGGCGTGACGGAAGTTCGAGAGAAGGCGCCTTCGGGCGCCTTTTCTCGTGTCGGGGTCCTGTCCCTTGGCCATCTCCCCCGTGGCGCCCCACGGGACGCTTCTGCTAGGCTATGCGGCTTTCAGACCACGACCATTCGTCTGGCGACACGTGATCCCTGGTATGGATCACCACTGCGCACAAGGAAGCCTTCATGCCCATCGTGACCCTGCCCGACGGCAGTCAGAGAACCTTCGACGAACCCCTCAGCGTGATGCAGCTGGCCGAGAGCATCGGCCCCGGTCTCGCCAAGGCCTGCGTGGCCGGCAAGATCGACGGTGTCCAGGTGGATGCCGCCGATGTCATCGACCACGATGCCGAGGTGGCGATCCTCACCGCCCGTGACGCGGAGGGCCTCGAGGTCATTCGCCACTCCTGCGCCCACCTGATCGGCCATGCCGTCAAGCAGCTCTATCCCGAGGCCAAGATGGCCATCGGCCCGGTGATCGAGGACGGTTTCTACTACGACGTCGATTTCGGGCGCTCGGTGACCCCCGAGGATCTCGAGACCATCGAGGCGCGCATGAAGGCGCTGATCGATCACGAGTACGACGTGGTGCGCGAGTATGTCGACCGCGATCACGCCATGCTGCAGTTCCTGCATCGCGACGAGCCCTACAAGCAGGAGATCGTGCGCGGCATTCCCGAGGGAGAGACCATTCGTCTCTACCATCACGAGGAATACCTCGACATGTGCCGGGGCCCTCACGTGCCCAATACGCGGCACCTCAAGGCGTTCAAGCTGACCAAGCTCTCCGGGGCCTACTGGCGCGGTAACGCCGAGAACCCCATGCTGACCCGCATCTACGGCACCGCCTGGGGCGACAAGAAGCAGCTCAAGGCCTATCTCAAGCGCCTCGAGGAGGCCGAGAAGCGCGATCACCGCAAGCTGGCCAAGAAGATGGATCTCTTCCACCTCCAGGAAGAGGCTCCGGGCATGGTCTTCTGGCATCCCAACGGCTGGACGATCTATCAGGCGCTCGAGCAGTACATGCGTCGCGTGCAGATCGAGCACGGCTACCAGGAGATCAAGACGCCTCAGGTGGTCGACCTCTCGCTGTGGAAGGCCTCGGGGCACTGGGGGCACTACAGCGAGCTGATGTTCACCACCGAGTCGGAGAAGCGCGAGTACGCGGTCAAGCCGATGAACTGCCCCTGCCACGTGCAGGTGTTCAACCAGGGGCTGAAGAGCTACCGCGACCTGCCGCTGCGCCTCGCCGAGTTCGGCAGCTGCCACCGCAACGAGCCCTCCGGCTCGCTGCACGGCCTGATGCGGGTGCGCGGCTTCACCCAGGACGACGCGCACATCTTCTGCACCGAGGGGCAGATCCAGGCCGAGGCCGAGGCCTTCATCGCCCTGACCCTGCAGGTCTACAAGGAGCTCGGCTTCGACGACGTGGAGCTCAAGCTCTCCACGCGCCCCGAGGGCTTCATGGGCGAGCCGGCGCTGTGGGATCGCGCCGAGGCCGGCCTCGAGGCGGCGCTGAACGCCACCGGTCTCGAGTGGGAGCTGCAGCCGGGCGAGGGCGCCTTCTACGGGCCCAAGATCGAGTTCTCGCTGCGCGACTGCCTCAACCGCGTCTGGCAGTGTGGTACCCTGCAGCTCGACTTCAACCTGCCGGGTCGCCTGGGGGCACAGTTCGTCGACGAGGATGGCGTGCGCAAGACGCCGGTGATGCTGCATCGCGCGATCCTCGGCTCCTTCGAGCGCTTCCTGGGCATCCTGATCGAGCACTATGCCGGCGCCATGCCGCTGTGGCTGGCGCCGCAGCAGGCGGTGGTCATGACCATCACCGATGCTCAGCGTGATTACGCCGTCTCGCTGGTCGAGCGGCTGCAGAAAGTCGGTCTGCGCGTCAAGTCGGACTTGAGGAACGAGAAGATCGGCTTTAAAATCCGAGAGCATACGTTGCAGAAGGTCCCCTATCTCCTGGTGGTGGGAGATAAGGAAGTCGAGTCCGACTCGGTGGCCCTGCGCACCCGCAGCGGCGAGAATCTCGGGACGATGACGGTAGACGCCTTCATCGAGCGGATTCAGACCGAACGGCAATAGCGACATCTTCCAAGCGATAGTGGAGACGGAACCATCAAGAGAAGCAACCCAAGAGGGCGCGTTCAGGATAAACGCCCCCCGATGAACGAGCGCATTACCGAGGATCAGGTCCGCCTGATCGATAGCGACGGCGAACAGCTGGGCGTCGTGCCCACCAGCGAGGCGCTGGAGCGAGCCGAAGCGGCCGGAATGGACCTCGTGCAGATTTCCAACGCCGATCCCATCGTCTGCAAGATCATGGATTACGGTAAGTTCGTCTTCGAGCAGAAGAAGCAGAAGTCTGCTCAGAAGAAGAAGACGAAGCAGATCCAGGTCAAGGAAGTGAAGTTCCGGCCTGGCACCGACGAGGGTGACTATCAGGTCAAGATGAAGAACCTGATTCGATTCCTCGAAGGTGGCGACAAGGGCAAGGTCACCCTGCGTTTTCGCGGTCGTGAAATGGCGCACCAGGACATCGGCCGCAAGCTGATGGAACGGATTGCCGCCGACCTCGAGGAGCTGGGTACCGTGGAGTCCTTCCCGAAGATGGAAGGGCGCCAGATGATCATGATCATTGCCCCCAAGAAGAAGTGATTCGACGGCCCGTTTAACGGCCGGAAGGCAGGCTTGCCTTCCGGTGGCCCCGAATTTTCTGAAAAATCTCGAGCGGAGTTATTCTCATGCCGAAAATCAAGAGCAACAGCGGCGCTGCCAAGCGCTTCAAGAAGACGGCCAACGGCTTCAAGCACAAGCAGTCGTTCCGTAGCCACATCCTGACCAAGAAGTCCACCAAGCGGAAGCGTCAGCTGCGTGGGATGAAGCAGATCCACGACGCCGACAAGTCACTCATCCAGCGGATGCTGCCGACTCTGTAACTTCCCGGGTGAACCCCTCTAACATCAGGAGAAAGCTATGACTCGCGTCAAGCGTGGTGTCGTCGCACGTCGTCGTCACAAGAAGATTCTTAAGCAGGCCAAGGGTTACTACGGTGCCCGTTCGCGCGTCTTCCGCGTCGCCAAGCAGGCCGTCATCAAGGCCGGCCAGTATGCGTACCGCGACCGTCGCCAGCGCAAGCGTCAGTTCCGTGCCCTGTGGATCCAGCGTATCAACGCCGGTGCCCGCCAGCACGGCCTGTCCTACAGCCGCTTCGTCGGTGGCCTGAAGAAGGCCGGTATCGAGATCGACCGCAAGGTGCTGGCCGATCTGGCCGTTCACGAGAAGGCTGCCTTTGCCGCCATCGTCGAGAAGGCCAAGGCTGCCCAGTAAGGGAGTCGACCCTGGCCGGTGAGCGGCTCGTGTCGCGCCGCCGGTCCGTGATCGTCGCAGGGGAAGAGCAGCCGCTCTTCCCCTGTTTTTTTGAAAGACTTCTTTGAAAGACTTCGGAGCTCAACGGATGGACCACCTTCCCACTCTGGTTGCCGAGGCCCGCGACGCCATCCACGCCGCCGACAGCCTGGCCGCGCTGGACGACCTGCGCGTGCGCTATCTCGGCAAGAAGGGCGAGATCACCGCCCTGCTCAAGGGGCTCGGCAAGCTGCCCGCGGAGGAGCGCCCGGCCGCCGGGGAGCGGATCAACCAGGCCAAGCAGGCGCTGGGCCAGGAACTCGACGAGCGCCGCCAGGCGCTGGAGAAGGCGGCGCTGGAGGCGCGCCTGGCCGCCGAGCGCCTGGACGTGACCCTGCCGGGGCGCGGCCAGCCCAGCGGCGGCCTGCACCCGGTGACCCTGACCCTGGAGCGCATCGAGGCGATGTTCACGCGCATCGGCTATGACGTGGCGGTCGGTCCGGAGATCGAGGACGACTACCACAACTTCGAGGCCCTCAATATCCCCGCCCATCACCCGGCGCGGGGCATGGCCGATACCTTCTACTTCGATGCCACCCGGCTGTTGCGCACCCACACCTCGCCGGTGCAGGTGCGGACCATGAAGGAGGCCGAGCCGCCGATCCGCATCGTCTGCCCGGGACGGGTCTATCGCAGCGACTCCGATCTGACCCACACCCCGATGTTCCATCAGGTTGAGGGCCTGCTGGTCGACGAGGACGTCAGCTTCGCCGACCTCAAGGGCACCATCCAGGACTTCCTGCACGCCTTCTTCGAGCGTGACGATCTCTCGGTGCGCTTCCGTCCCTCTTATTTCCCCTTCACCGAGCCCTCGGCCGAGGTCGATATCGAGTGCGTGATGTGCAGCGGCGACGGCTGCCGGGTCTGCTCGCACAGCGGCTGGCTGGAGGTGATGGGCTGCGGCATGGTGCACCCCGAGGTGTTCCGCCACTCCGGCATCGATACCGAGCGCTATACCGGGTTCGCCTTCGGCATGGGTGCCGAACGCCTCGCCATGCTGCGCTACGGCGTCAACGACCTGCGGCTGTTCTTCGACAACGACCTGCGCTTCCTGCGCCAGTTCGCCTGATCGATCACCGGATAAGCAGAACACAGGAGTTGTCATGAAATTTTCCGAACAGTGGCTGCGCGACTGGGTCTCGCCGGCCCTTTCTACCCAGGCGCTCGCCGACCAGATCACCATGGCCGGCCTCGAGGTCGATGCCGTGGAGCCCGTGGCCGCGAGCTTCAGTGACGTGGTGGTCGCCCAGGTGGTGGCCAAGGCGCCGCATCCGGACGCCGACAAGCTCAACGTCTGCCAGGTCGACGACGGCAGCGGTGAGCGGGTGCAGGTAGTGTGTGGCGCCCCCAACGTGGCCGAGGGCCAGCGGGTGGCCTTTGCCCGGGTCGGCGCCGTGCTGCCCGGCGACTTCACCATCAAGAAGGCCAAGCTGCGCGGCGTGGAGTCTTGCGGCATGATCTGCTCCGCCTCGGAGCTCGGCCTCGCGGAGGAGACCTCCGAGGGCATCCTCGAGCTGCCGGCCGATGCGCCGGTGGGCGAGGGCTTCCGCGACTTCATGGGGCTCGATGACCACACCATCGAGGTCGACCTCACCCCCAATCGTGGAGACTGCCTGAGCGTGAAGGGCCTGGCCCGCGAGGTGGGGGTGCTCAACCGCCTGGCGGTCGAGGGGCCGGCGCTTGCCCCGGTGCCGCCGGTCCATGACGAAAGCTTCCCGGTGCGCGTCGAGGACGGCGAGCGCTGCCCGCGCTATCTCGGTCGTTTGATCAAGGGCGTCGACGTCACCGCCGAGACGCCGCTGTGGATGGTCGAGCGGCTGCGCCGCAGCGGCATCCGCGCCATCGACCCGGTGGTCGACGTCACCAACTACGTGATGCTCGAACTCGGCCAGCCGCTGCACGCCTTCGACCGCGCCAACCTGCACGGCAGCGTGATCGTGCGGCTGGCACGGGAGGGCGAGCGCCTGGTGCTGCTCGACGGCCAGGAGATCACCCTGGAGGGCGAGACCCTGGTGATCGCCGACGAGCACGGCCCGCTGGCCATCGCCGGCGTCATGGGTGGCGAGCACTCCGGCGTCAGCGCCGAGACCCGCGACATCTTCCTCGAGTCGGCCTTCTTCTCGCCGCTGGCCGTGGCCGGTCAGGGCCGTCGCTACGGCCTGCACACCGATGCCTCTCATCGCTTCGAGCGTGGCGTCGACCCGGCACTCGCCCGCGAGGCCGCCGAGCGGGCCACCGCGCTGCTGCTTCAGATCACCGGCGGCGAGCCGGGGCCGCTGATCGAGGTGGCAAGCGACCCGCATCTGCCCGGCGCCCGCCAGGCGATCCTGCGCGCCGCTCGTCTCGAGCAGGCACTCGGCAAGTCGCTGCCCGGCGACGAGGTCGCCGAGATCCTCGAGCGCCTGGGGCTCGGCGTCGCGGCCACCGGCGAGGGCTGGACGGTGCAGGTGCCGAGCTGGCGCTTCGACATCGCCATCGAGGAGGACCTCATCGAGGAGGTGGCGCGCATCCATGGCTATAACCGTCTGCCGGTGCGTCGTCCCCAGCTGCGCCTGGCGCTGCGCCCCGCGGATGAGGCCCATACGCCGCTGGGCCGGCTGCGTCGCCAGATGGTCGCCCGCGGCTATCAGGAGGCGGTGACCTACAGCTTCGTCGCCCCGGAACTGCAGCAGGCGCTGCATCCCGAGGCCATCTCGCCGGCGCTCGCCAACCCCATCTCCAGCGACCTGTCGGTGATGCGCGCGAGCCTCTTCCCGGGCCTGGTGCGCGCCCTCACGCACAACCTGAACCGTCAGCAGAGCCGGGTGCGGCTGTTCGAGACCGGCCTGGTGTTCCGCGGCGAGCTCGACCACCTGCACCAGCTGCCGATGCTCGGCGCGCTGGTCTGCGGGCCCCGTGAGCCCGAGGGCTGGTCCGGCGACAAGGCCGCGGTCGATTTCTTCGACCTGAAGGGCGACCTCGAGAGCCTGCTGGCGCTGGGCGAGCCCGAGGCCTGGCGCTTCGAGCCGGGCGAGCATCCGGCCCTGCATCCGGGGCAGTGTGCGCGCATCCTGCATCGCGGTGAGGAGGCCGGCTGGATCGGCACCCTGCATCCGGCGGTGCGTGCCAAGCTGGGCCTCAAGGTCGATGCGCTGCTCTTCGAGGTGCGCCTCGACGCCCTTACCCAGGGGCGGGTGCCGGCCTTCACGCCGCTGTCGCGCCATCCCGAGGTGCGTCGTGACCTGGCGTTCCTGGTCGACGCCGAGCTGCCGGTCCAGTCGCTGCTGGATACCCTCCGCGGCCAGGCCGGCGAGTGGCTGGTGGACTCGCACCTGTTCGATGTCTATCAGGGCAAGGGTGTTCCGGAGGGACGCAAGAGCGTGGCCCTGGGCTTGACCTGGCAGCATCCATCGCGCACGCTTAATGACGAGGAAATCAATCAGTTGGTTGATGCCATCGTCGCGGAATCGCACCAGCATCTGGGCGCAGAGCTGCGTTCATGACCGGAGCGCGTGACAAGGCTGCGCACGTCAGCGAGGCGAGCCCCGGCGATCGGCAGGACCAGCGCCACGAGGACGACAACATGGGTGCGTTGACCAAGGCGGAACTGGCCGAACATCTGCACGCCGAGCTTGGCCTCTCCAAGCGCGAGGCCAAGTCCATGGTGGAGGCCTTCTTCGAGGAGATTCGTGGCTGTCTGCGTGAGAACGAGCAGGTCAAGCTGTCGGGGTTCGGCAACTTCGACCTGCGCGACAAGCGCGAACGTCCCGGTCGCAACCCGAAGACCGGCGAGGAGATTCCCATCTCCGCGCGGCGCGTGGTCACCTTCCGGCCCGGCCAGAAGCTCAAGAGCCAGGTCGAGGGATTCGACGGCGAGGTGCACTGAGCGCCGCCGGTGGTTGCGATAACCGTCGGTCGCCAGGCAAGACGCCACTCCTCGGAGTGGCGTCTTTGCATTGGGCCCTCTTGGCGCTTCAGGGGCGTGGCCTACACGGCGCCGCCGCTCTCCAGCGTCCAGGTGATCACCACCTTCAGCACGTAGCCCAGCATCCCGGCGCCGAGCACCACGAACAGCATGAGGGTGCCGAAGCGTCCGGCCTGGGACTTCTTGGCCAGATCCCAGATGATGAAGCACATGAAGAGGATCAGGCCGCCGATCATGATCGGCGTGATCCAGGTCTCGAAGGCGTGCCGCATGGTGTCTCCTAGCAGGAAGGGTGAATGCCCGACCATTATACTCGGACTCCCCGTGCTCGGCAGTCATCCTGGCGTGGCCCCATGCCGCACCCCCGTGTTAATATCCGAGTGAAATCCTCAGGTAAATCCATGACATGCCCATGCTCAAGATCTTCGTAGGCACCATGTATGGCGGTGCCCTGGACGTCGCCGAACAGGTCAAGCCGCTCTTCGAGGAGGCCGGTTACGAGGTGGCGATCTTCGACCAGCCGACCCTCGACGACCTCATCGGCTCGCCCACCGACCTGGCGCTGTTCTGCGTCTCCACCACCGGTAGCGGCGACCTGCCCGGCAATATCGTGCCGTTCGCTCGGGCGCTCGAGGAGCAGAGCCCCGGCCTTGGCAGCCTGCGCTACGGCCTGATCGCCCTGGGCGACAGCTCCTACGGCGATACCTACTGCGGTGCCGGGCGCTACCTCGACGAGCTGCTCGAAGGTCAGGGCGCCCAGCGGCTCGGCGAGCGCCTCGAGGTCGATGCCATGGAGACCTTCATGGCCGATGATGCCGCGCTGCCCTGGGTCGAGGAGTGGATCGACGCCCAGCAGCTGAAGGTGGCCTGAGATGGGGGCCACACCGAGCGCGGAGCGCGTCAGCCTGCTGCTGGGGCTCGGCGTGCTGATGCTGGCGACCCTGCCGCGCTATCTGGCCGCCGGCCTCGAGACGCGCCAGTCGTTGATGCTGATGGCGCTGGCCGTGGTCGCGATCGCGACCCTGCTGCAGTGGCGGATGCTCGAGGATGCGGCGCGCGCGCGCCTGCCGGGGCTGCTGTGTCGGCTGGTGCTCTGCCTGGGGGCAGGGGCGGTCTTCATGACCGCCTGGCACGCCCTGACCAGCGACTTCTTCGGCTGGGAGCTCGTCGCCTCCCACGGCGCCACCCTGGGCCTGCTGCTGCATGCGCTCTGGCTGTGGTGGCGGCCGACGCGCGCCTAGCCGCGGCGGCGGTCGACCCGCCGTGAGTGGCCGGATAGCGCCCGACGGACGCTGTCACGACCGCTGTTATAACCGTCGTTACGATCAAGCAACCTCGAGGCCCCGCCGGATCCGTGATCCGGCGGGGCCTCTTGCATCCCGGTCAGGCGCCGGTTCGGCTAGCCGAGGGTGTAGCAGGGCACGTAGTCGCCGGCGAGCTTCATGCGACCCTGATCGACGAAGGAGGAGAGCAGCTCGTCTAGGCGCGCCATCAGCTCTGGCTCGGCGTGCAGCCGGAAGGGTCCGTGGGCCTCGATGGCCCGTAGGCCCTGCTCCTTGACGTTGCCGGCGACGATGCCCGAGAACGCGCGGCGCAGGTTGGCCGCGAGCTCATGCACCGGCTGCTCGCGGTGGAGCGCCAGGCTCGCCATGGCCTCGTGGGTGGGTTCGAAGGTTTCCTGGAAGTTGCGCGCCACGGTCAGGCGCCAGTTGTAGTAGAAGGCGTCCTGGCGGCTGCGGCGATACTCGGCGACCCGGTCGATGTTGACGCGCATGGCCCGGGCTACCTCGACGGGGTCGTCGACGATGATGCGGTAGTGGCGGCGCACCTCTTCGCCCAGGGTGTAGACCAGGAATTCGTCGATGCGCTTGAAGTAGTCGGCGGCGCTCGCGGGGCCGGTGAAGATGACCGGCAGCTCCATGTCGGTGTTGTCGGGGTGCAGCAGGATCCCCAGCAGGTACAGGATCTCCTCGGCGGTGCCCACGCCGCCGGGGAAGACCAGGATGCCGTGACCCAGGCGCACGAAGGCCTCTAGGCGCTTCTCGATGTCGGGCATCACCACCAGCTCGTTGACGATGGGGTTGGGTGCCTCGGCGGCGATGATGCCGGGCTCTGAGACCCCCAGGTAGCGCCCCTGGCTGCGCCGCTGCTTGGCGTGGGCCACGTTGGCGCCCTTCATGGGCCCCTTCATGGCGCCCGGCCCGCAGCCGGTGCAGATATCCAGCTCGCGCAGTCCCAGGTGATAGCCCACCGCCTTGGTGTAGTCGTACTCCTCGCGGGAGATCGAGTGGCCCCCCCAGCAGACCACCAGGCTCGGATCCCGGCCCGGCTTGAGGGTGCCGGCCTTTCTCAGGATATGGAACACCGCATTGGTGGTGCCTTCCGCGGTCTGCAGGTCGAAGCGATGGCGGGTCTGGATCTCGTTGTAGACGTAGACGATGTCGCGCAGCACCGCGGAGAGGTGCTCGCGGATGCCGCGGATCATCTTGCCGTCGACGAAGGCCTCGGCGGGGGCGTTGGTGATCTTCAAGCGCACGCCGCGGTCCTGTTGCTGAACCTCGATATCGAAGTCGCGGTAGGTCTCGAGCAGGGCCAGGCCGTCATCGGTGAGGTTGCCGCAGTTGAGCACCGCCAGCGAGCAGTTGCGCAGCAGGTCATGCAGCCCGCTGCGGGAGGTGTCGTGCAGGCGCTCGACCTCCTGCTGGGAGAGGATCTCGAGGCTGCCTTCCGGTGAGATGGTGGTGGAAATGGTGTCGGGCATCCGTGGCGTTCCCTGTCGTCATGGCCGGATTGGTCGTGCCTCGATGCTACCACGCCGACCATCGGGCGGGCAGCGCTGCGGCCCCGGCGGCGAGCTGATAGAATCACCGCTGCCAGGCCACCGCCCTCGACGTGACATCCCATGTTCAACGCCCGCTATTTTCGCACCTTCATCACGCTGGTCGAGACCGGCAGCTTCACGCGCACCGCCCGGCGTCTCGAGATGACACAGCCCGGCGTCAGCCAGCACGTCCGCAAGCTCGAGCAGTACCTCGGCAAGTCGCTGCTCGATCGCCAGGGGCGGCGCTTCGTGCTCACCGAGGCCGGCCGCCGCGCCTACGACTATGCGCTCAAGCTGTTCGCCGAACACGAGCAGTTCCGCCACTCCCTGGACAACGACAGCCTGGACTGCGGCGAGTGCCGCCTCGCCTCGCCGGGCAGCATCGGACTGATGCTCTATCCGTTCATCCTCGGTCAGCAGCAGATGCAGCCGGGCCTCACCGTCAGCTACAGCTTCGCCTTCAACGGCGAGATCGTCGCCGACGTCCTCGCCGGCCGCCACGATCTCGGCATCGTCACCGAGCCGGTACGCCATCCGGAGCTCGACTGCGAGCCCTGGCACCAGGAGCCGCTCTGCCTGGTGGTGCCGGCGGACTTCGCCGGCAACGGGCTGGGCGACCTGATGGCGCTTGGGGTAATCGGCTATCCGGGCGGCAACGATCATGCCGGGGCGCTGTTGCGCGCCAATTTCCCCGACTTTCGCTCGATGAGTCACTTCCCGCGTCAGGGCTTTACCAACGAGGTGGGCATGGTGCTGGATGCGGTGGCCCGGGGGCTAGGCTTTGCGGTGGTCTCACGGGTGGTGCTGGAGACCTCGCCCTGGCAGCGCCAGGTCAAGGCGCTCTCCCTGGCCCAGGCGTGCCACGAGTTCCTCTACCTGGTGACCCGCACCGGCGCGCACATGCCGCGGCGCTACGTGCGCCTGCTCGAGGGCTACCGCGAGCAGCGCCGCCACGAGCGCCTCGGCTATGGTGAGGTGATCGAGAGCTGAGGTGATCGAGGACCGAGACGGTCAAGGAAGGCGTCGATCGGGAATGAGTCGATCGAGGCCTGAACGCGCAGGGCCCCGCCGAAGCGGGGCCCTTTTCATTGGCGATCAGGCGGCGCCGGGGAGGCGCCTCATGACAGGCTTAGTGACATCTCAATCACGGTACTCGTCGATGCTCGGGCAGGAGCAGATCAGCTGCCGGTCGCCGAAGACGTTATCGACCCGGTTGACCGCCGGCCAGTACTTGGCCGCCTTGACGGCCTCTGACGGGAAGGCACCG